>JAOZTP010000025.1:9975-20320 GCA_029939135.1 Desulfobacterales bacterium | reverse complement strand
TTTCTAATAGCCGGCGCAGGCGACACTATCGGAGGTTCTCCCAAAGATTTATTGCCGTAACTTGAAGTAGGCTCCTCTGTTTCTACAAAATCGCATTTCAAATCGCCTATATCCATAATAGTAGGCATCTTATAATCCAATAAATTATTATTATAAATTCCGCCTGTTTTATCGTCTATCATAAGCTCTTCAAAAAGAGCCGCTCCAACGCTCATACCCATACCGCCGCAAACCTGCCCCTTTGCAAGCGTAGGATTAATAATTATTCCGGCGTCATGAATATTATATATTTCGTTTATAGCTATCTTGCATAATTGTATATCAACCGAAATATCTACAAAAGTAGAACCGAAAGAAGGAGCGTTTGTGCGGGTTTTATAAGATACTTCCGCAGTAATCTGCCCGCCTCTCTCCTTATGATAATATGCGTCTTTGGCAAGCTCTTTTAACGAAATAATAACCCTGCCCGTCTCCTTTTTATAAACCACATTACTATTTTTTATATCAAGAAGACTCTCATTTATTTTTGTAATCCGTTGAGCATATCTTAATATTTTTCTTTTAAACAAAACCGCTGTTTTATAAATTGCCTGTCCCGTTACATAAGTTTGTCTTGAAGCGTACGCTCCCGTATCAAACGGCGAGACGTCCGTATCATGAGTTGAGACAACCTTTATTTTTTCAATATCTATTCCAGTAGTTTCGGAAGCCATCTGCGCAAAAACCGTATCGGACCCCTGACCTATTTCGGTAGCTCCTACCTGAATAGAAACCGAGCCGTCCTGATTCAATATAAATCTTGCTCCGGCTATCTCCACGCATACAGGATATGTTCCCGAAGCGTAACTAAAACAGGCTACTCCGAGCCCCCTTTTAATATTCTTGCTCGCCTCCTCCGCATAAAGTCTTTTTTTTCTATCCCAGTCTATAAGTTTTCTGCCTTTTTCAAGACTCTCTTTTAATCCGCAAGTAAGAATTACTTCATTATTAAGCGGATTAATATCATTTGCAACTCCTACGTTTTTAAGCCTGAATTCAACCGAATCTATATTCGATTTTTTTGCAAGCTCTTCTATAAGAGATTCTATCATAAATACCGTCTGAGGCGTTCCGTAAGCCCGCATCGCTCCGGCTACCGGCATATTGGAATATACGGTTTTTGCATTCAATTTTATTGCCGTTCTCGGATACATTGTACAAGATTTTGCGCCTCCGGCGCTTGCTACGGAATGCCCGTGCGAAGCGTAAGCGCCCGTTAAAGATACTATATCCATATCAAGAAATGTTAGTTTCCCCTCCTTTGAGACGCCTCCTTTTACATTGCCGTAAAAAGGATGTCTTGTTCTGGTGCAGGTAAAACATTCTTCCCTTGTCAAAGATATTTGAATAGGAGCGCCGTTTAATTTAAGAGTAAGAAAAGCCGCCATAGGCTCCAATATCACATCCTGTTTATTGCCAAAACCGCCCCCTATATAAGGTTTTATTACCTTTATGCGCCCAAGCGGAAACTCTAAAGCTTCGCTTACAATACGTCTTGCTATATGAGGTATTTGAGTGGAAGATACTATAATTATATTTTCGTTATCCTCCATATAAGCGTAAGTTATATGATTTTCCAAATGACAATGACATACCATTGCAGTCTTATATT
Organism: Desulfobacterales bacterium; assembly: GCA_029939135.1. Taxonomy (GTDB): domain Bacteria; phylum Desulfobacterota; class Desulfobacteria; order Desulfobacterales; family JAFDMD01; genus JAFDMD01. Next base: position 18,669 of record JAOZTP010000025.1, on the reverse strand, counting down.
CGGAGGCGACAACACATTTCGATTCTTCTATCGCCTTATCAATATCTCCGCCCACGGTAAAATTGTGCGCGCCTATTATATTACCGTTTTTATGTATAGGTTTTGCGTTTGGCGCAAGACTTTGATCAGGAGTAAGAGAAACTTCAAGCTTCAGATATTCAACTTCAACCTCATCCGCGGCTTTACGAGCTATAATCTCCGTATCCGCTACTACTACGGCTACTTCGTCTCCTACATATCGGACATGATCCGTAAGCAGTTTTCTATCCTCTACGTCTTTATGATCTTCATCGGCGCTATATGGATGCCCTGCAGTCGCAAAAATCATGTCCGGCACATCCTTATAAGTAAAAATAGCGCGAACTCCTTTAATTTTTTTTGCTTTTGATACGTCTACATTCTTTACAATTCCATGAGCTATGGGACTACGAACAAACGCCGCATGCTTTGCGCCGGGCATTATAAAATCTTCCGTATATCTTGCCCTGCCCGTAACCTTTGCCTCCGCGTCCAAGCGTTTGATTGGTTTGCCTATAACCATATTATTATTTCCTCTATTTAAATTACGTTAGATAACAAAGTGGTTTGCCCATTATTCTTTACAATTAAAATTTCTCATAAATGCGCTTGTCGAAATAACGCGGCAAAAGTACAAAACCTGTCATTTCGAACAAAGCAAAAAATCCCTTTATTATTTTGATAATTATCCGTTTATATTCGAATCTTATATATTCAAAGCTTATTTGACTATCGGCTATCGCCGATTAAAAAATAATCTTTAACAAATTTTGCGTCAAATAATGCAACGCGGAGTTAAAAATAATAAGAGGCAAGCAAACAAACAAACTTAAAACCAGCGCCCTTTTATAATCATTATTTTTTCCGTCTTAACCCCGCAATAAATTTTTATAAAAAATAACCGATACTATTAAATTTTAAAAGATAAAAAGTCAACTTTGTTTATAACCAATATTCAAAACTGCAAAAATTCCCGCAATTCATCCCCGTTTTCAGCTCCTTAATCGGTTAAGCTATAAAAAAGCGTTAAAACCTTTTATCCGGCTTCTTGACAATCGGCTATATCGCATTATTTTTTAAGCGTTTTAAAAAATCATACGGTTCGTTTATAAATTTCAAGTTTGCGGGAGAAAAGAATTGACTATTAAAAAAGAAGAAAAAAAGACCGAGCAGGCGGAAACAAAAGAGCGGGGTAAAAAAAAGCCCGATCTTAAAACGCTTAAAAAAGAAAATGAAAAATTAGAAGCGGAGAACGCCAAAAAAACGGATAAATTTTTACGGCTGCTGGCGGAATTTGAGAATTTTAAAAAACGGGTTGCAAAACAAACAAGCGATCTTAGAAAATATGCAAATGAAAGCATATTAAATGATCTTCTTACTGTAGCCGATAACCTTGATAGAGCGCTTTTTGCCGCTAAAACTGAAAAAACGGATAAAAAAAACCTTCTTGAAGGGGTGAAGATGACTTTATCGGAGCTTGTTAAAATTTTTGAAAAATATGAGGTAACGCCTATAAGATCAGAGGGAAAGGCTTTTGATCCAAATTTTCATCAAGCAATGACAAAACAGGAATCCGAAGAGCATCCGAACAACACTGTTATAAACGAATTTCAAAAAGGATATATGATCTGCGACAGACTATTGCGACCTGCAATGGTCGTAGTCTCGGAAAAGAAAAAAAAGGATGAGGAGAAGATATAATGAGTAAAGTAATAGGAATAGATCTTGGCACGACGAATTCATGCGTAGCCGTAATGGAGACGGATGAAGCAAAAGTAATTACCAATTCCGAAGGTGGAAGAACAACCCCTTCCGTAGTCGCCGTAACAGATGCGGGAGAAAGACTTGTCGGGCAAATAGCAAAACGTCAAGCGGTTACAAATCCAGAGAATACAGTGTCCGGCGTTAAAAGACTTATAGGAAGAAAATTTGTTTCTCCTGAAGTTCAAAATGACGTTAAATCTATGCCGTATAAAATAATAGCAGCAAAAAACGGAGACGTACGAATAGATATTAGAGGAAAAAAGCATAGTCCTGCGGAAATATCCTCTTTTATCTTGGCAAATATTAAAAAGTCGGCGGAAGAATATCTTGGCGAAACCATAACCGACGCTGTAATTACGGTTCCGGCATATTTTAACGATAGTCAGCGTCAGGCTACAAAAGATGCGGGCAAAATAGCGGGGCTTAATGTTTTAAGAATAATAAACGAGCCTACCGCCGCCTCTCTTGCTTACGGACTTGATAAAAAAAAGGATGAAAAAATAGCCGTTTTCGATCTTGGAGGAGGCACCTTTGACATTTCGATACTCGAAATAGGAGAAGGGGTTTTCGAGGTAAAATCTACAAACGGAGATACCCATCTTGGCGGCGAAGACTTTGATCTGCGAATAATAGATTATCTTGCGGATGAATTTAAAAAAGATCAGGGCATAGATATTCGCAACGATAAAATGGCGCTGCAACGACTTAAGGAGGCTGCGGAAAAAGCAAAAATGGAGCTTTCCAGCTCTATGGAAACGGATATTAACCTTCCGTTTATTACTGCGGACGCCGGCGGTCCCAAACATATGAACATCAAACTTTCCCGCTCGCGGCTTGAAGCTTTAATAAGCGATCTGCTTGAAAAACTTAAAGCGCCATGCCAAACGGCTTTAAAAGATTCGGGGCTTAAACCCTCTGAAATAGACGAAGTAATTCTTGTAGGCGGCATGATAAGAATGCCTGCGGTTCAAGAGATTGTAAAACAAATATTCGGCAAAAAACCGCATAAAGGGGTGAACCCGGACGAAGTGGTCGCAATAGGCGCCGGAATACAAGGCGGCGTTTTAAGAGGAGACGTAAAAGATGTTCTTTTATTAGACGTTACTCCTTTATCCCTCGGAATAGAGACGCTCGGCGGAGTAATGACCAGACTGATAGAAAAAAACACAACCATTCCGACCAAAAAAAGCCAGACATTTTCTACCGCCGCAGATAGTCAACCCGCAGTCTCCGTTCATGTGCTGCAAGGCGAAAGAGAAATGGCGGACGGCAACAAAACCCTTGCGAAATTCGAGCTTGCCGGAATTCCGCCCGCTCCAAGAGGCGTGCCTCAGATAGAGGTTACTTTTGATATAGACGCAAACGGCATAGTAAACGTGTCTGCAAAAGATTTGGCTACAGGAAAAGAACAGTCCATCGAAATAACCGCATCAAGCGGATTATCGCAACAGGATATCAATAATCTTATTAAAGAAGCGGAACTTCATGCAGACGAAGATAAAAAAAGAAAAGAGGTTACCGAAGCGTGCAACACTGCCGATTCTTTAATCTATCAGACCGAAAAATCCCTTCAAGGAATTGAAGACAAAGCAGATGCCGAAACAAAGTCCAATATTGAAAGCATCATAGAAAAATTAAAAGAGGCTATCAAAGGTTCCGACGTTGAACAGATTAAAAAATTAAACGAAGAATTAACTCAGGCGTCTCACAAACTTGCGGAAGCCGCTTATAAACAGTCTGCGGAAGCGGGACAACAAGGAGAGGGAGCGCCTGGCTTTGATCCGTCTCAGCAACAAAAGGATAAAAAATCGGACGAAGATATAGTGGACGCCGATTTTGAAGAAGTGAAAGATTCAAAAGATTCAAAAAAATAAATCTTTCCTCATATTCTTAATATGTTAAAAAAACGGCGCATAACAGCGCCGTTTTTTTTAGGATTAAAAAAACTCCGTTATTAAAAAAAATAATAAAAGGAAATCTTCAATGTTCCGTAGAGACAAAATATTAATAGGCTTCCTATTTTTGCCCTATTATTTCAACGCCGAAAACGGACACATTACAAAGATATACGGCAAACTTTAAGCAAATGAAAAAAAAAGACCGCCAATATATAGCATCCGAAAAAGGGGCGATAATAAAAAATCCAAAAAACAGATTAAAAGTCGCCTTAATATATCCGAATACATATCAAGTCGGAATGTCTAACCTCGGTTTTCAGACAGTATATAAAATAATAAACGATTTTGATCATATACTATGCGAAAGAGGATTTTTATACCAAAACAGGTCAATAGAAACCGGCAGAAAAATCTCCGATTTTGACATCATAGCTTTTTCCGTATCATTTGAAACCGATTATCCGAATATATATAAAATATTAATCAACGCCAAAATTCCAGCTTTTTCAAAAAAAAGAGAGAATGATTTTCCGTTAATTATCGCTGGCGGCGTAGCATGCCTTTTAAATCCCGAACCTATAGCCCCCTTTATAGACGCTTTTCTTATTGGAGAGGCGGAAGAATTAATACCCGATTTTTTCAAAAAAACAGATAGTATTGATAGATTAAAACCAAACCTTGCTTGGCTTGCCCGCAACATAAAAGGATTTTATGTTCCTAAATTTTACTCCGACGCTTATAACGCAAATAAAAAAAAAAAAACAATAGGAGACGTTCCTGAAACAATAGAGCGGGTATTTGCAAAAAATCTTGCGCTGCAAGAACCGGCTCAAACATCCGTATTAACCCCTAATACCACATTTGCAGATACATACCTGATAGAAACCGAAAGAGGATGCCCTTATAAATGCAAATTTTGCGCCATAGGCTATATATACGGACAGCCAAGATATATAAAGCCGGATATATTGAAAAAAACAATAAAAAAGGCTTCCGAACAGACAAAAAATATAGGATTGATAGGAGCCAACCTATCCGACGTCCCTTCCATAAACAAAATATGCAAATATGCGGCGGAACATAATATAAGACTTTCTTTCAGCTCCTTACGGGCAAATTCTCTTACCGAACAACTTGCGGAAACGCTTGCGACAAACGGGGTAAAAACCGCAACCATAGCTCCGGATGCAGGCTCCGAAAGAATGCGGAAAATAATATCGAAAAAACTGGCCGAACAAAACATATTAAACGCTGCGGAAATTCTTGTAAAAAAAGGAATACCGAACATAAAATTGTATTTTATGACCGGCCTGCCTTTTGAAACAGACGAGGATGCCGAGGAAATAATAAAATTATCTAAAAAAATAAAACAAGTCTTTTTGGAGGCAAGCAAAAAGCAAAAAAAAATAGGAAAAATAACAATAAGTTTAAATCCGTTTATTCCAAAGCCGTTTACCCCTTTTCAATGGGCAAACATAAACAGCATAAACACTTTAAAAAAAAAAATAAATTATATTATAAAAAATCTTCGCTCTACGCCTAATATTATTGTTCGAGCCGAAAGCCCAAAAAATTCATACATCCAGACAATACTTTCAAACGGAGATAGAAAAGTTGCAAATATAATAGAACTCGCTTATAAAAACGCCGGAAATTGGACGCAGACATTAAAAGAGACAAAAAATATTGCCGAATATTATACGGATAAAAAAAAATTGGAAGATCAAATCTTTCCGTGGGACTTTATAGATCATAAAATAGAAAAAAACGAGCTTTTACAAGGATACAAAAAAAGCGCCGAGATATAACCGAAGGCAAATCCCGTTATTAAAAATAATTAAACGCAAATAATAAAATTTTGTTAGATAACAGATGGAAAAACCAAAATATAAAGAAATTACAATAAACTACGAAGCAGGAATACATGCAAGACCTGCTTCGCAAATAGCCAAAATTGCAAAAAAAGCAAAATCCGCAATCTACATTCAAAAAAATAACCAAGTTGCGGACGCAACCGGCGTAACCGATATCCTCACCCTTTTTTGCCCGAAAGGCTCAAAAATAAAAGTTTGCGCAGATAATCCGGCAGACAAAATTATAATTGACGAAATTATAGAATTGATAAAAAACGATTTTAAAGAAAATACATAAAGGGACGCAGATTATAAAAATATAAACCTATGAAACAAAAACAAGAAAAAGAAATAATCTTAAAAGGAATACCCGCTTCTTCGGGAATATGCGCCGGTTCGGCATACATAGTTGATAAAGAAGGGGTTAAAGTAGTAAAAAGATATGCGGTTGCCGATCAAAATATAAAAAAAGAGATAAACCGCTTTAAAACAGCGGTAAAAAAGGTTCAAAACAATCTAAAAGAGATAATGGAAGACAACCTGCAATCCGCAGATATAATAGAAACCCATATAGCCTTGCTTAACGATAAGGAATTTTATAATAAAGTAACCGAAATAATAGAAAAAAAACATGTAAACGCAGAGTGGGCTTTAAAAAAGGTAACCATAGATTTAACGGCAAAGTTTAAAAGCATGGAGGCTTCCTACTTAAAAGATAGGGCGGAAGATATAATCCAAATATCAGACAAAATAATGAAAAGCCTTACAGGCATTAAAACGGTTAATATAAAAAAAATAGATAAAAGAGTAATACTTATTGCTCGGAATCTTTCGCCTGCCGAAGTAATACAAATACAGCTTGAATTTATAAAAGGATTTATAACCGATCAAGGCGGCAAAACAAGCCATACCGGAATCGTAGCTCGCAACCTTCAAATACCTGCGGTATTAGGACTTAAAAACGCCACGCAAATAATAAATAATGAAGATGCAATTATAATAGACGGCAACAAAGGAGAAGTAATAGTAAGACCCTCCGCAAAGACTCTTGCGGCTTATGAAGAAAAAAAACTGGAACACGAAAACATTAAAGCCGCGGCGTCAAGAAAAGCAAAATTTCCGGCGCAAACAAAAGACGGTTTGGTAATACCTGTTTTAGGCAATATAGAACTTTCGGAAGAGGTTGTATCCGTAATAGATCATGGAGGAAGCGGCATAGGGCTTTTTAGAACCGAATTTGAATATATATCAGGAAGCAGATTTCCTACGGAAGCCCGTTTATTTGAAAAATACAAAGGTATAATAGAACTTATGGCTCCTGAACCGGTAACCATAAGAACTCTTGATATCAACGGAGATAAAGCCTTTCATTTTGCCGCTTCAAAAGAGGCTAACCCCGCTTTGGGATTAAGAGCCGTCCGATACTGCCTTGCCAAACCGGATATATTTATAACCCAATTAAGAGCAATTTTAAGAGCCTCCGCTTTCGGAAACGTTAAAATAATGCTTCCTATGATAGCCGACAAATCGGAAATAATTAACGCGAAAAAACTTCTTTATCAGGCTGCGCTATCTTTGGAAAAAGAGAATATTGATTTTAAAAAAAATATCGAAATAGGAATAATGATAGAAGTTCCGGCAGCGGTTATTACCGCGGATATGCTTGCCGAAGAAGTCGATTTTTTCAGCATAGGAACAAACGATTTAATACAGTATGTATTTGCCGCAGACAGAGGCAACGCGGAAGTATCTCATCTTTTTGAGCCGCTTCATCCCGCAATACTTAGAATGATAAAACATACATGCGATGTTGCCGAATATAAAGGAATAAACGTTGCAATATGCGGGGAAATGGCGTCCGATCCTTTAAATATTCCCATACTGCTTGGGTTGGGCATAAAAGAATTCAGCATGAATCCCCAGTCCATACCTCAAATAAAAGAAATATTAAGAAATACATCTGTAGAAGACGCCAAAAATTTTACAAATGAAATCTTAAAATATACAAACATAACCGAAATAAACGAAGCCGCTCAAAAAAAATATGAGGAATTAAACGGAAAAACATACTCCGCTTCTTGATATTTTTCATATAATGTATAATATATTGATATGACGCAAGAACATATAAAGCTAATTGCAAAAAATAAAAAAGCCCGTCATGATTATTTTATAGAAAATAAATTTGAAGCGGGGATACAACTTCTCGGAACCGAAGTAAAATCTATGAGGCTTGGAAAAGTCAACTTAAGAGACGCTTACGTAAAAATAAGAAACGGCGAAGTTTATCTTCATCAAATGCACATAGGACCATATCCGTTTGCTTATTATGAGAATCATGAGCCGAAAAGAGCCAGAAAACTCCTTTTGCATAAACGGGAAATAAAAAAACTTTACGGCAAAATAAATGAAAAAGGGGCTTCATTAATACCTCTTGAAGCTTATTTTAAAGACGGCAAAGTGAAAATAGAAATAGCTGTTGCAAAAGGGAAGAAAAAATACGATAAAAGAGAAGCGATAAAACAGCGCGACCAAAAAAGAGACGCCGATAGATTCGGTTATTAAAAAATAAAAAGGGGGCGAAAAGGCTTCGACGGGGATAAAGAAACGTATGTTGCATATCGAGCTTCCAGTCTGCTCGTTAAACGACCGGAAACTTAAACATAATCGCAGATGATTATAACTACGCTGTAGCGGCATAGCTACCGTCCTTTCAGACTACTCCCGCGGGTTTGATATGGACGACGCAGCGGGATAGCATTTGATTATACTTCCGACGTAACAAATGCGAAATAAAGCTGGAATAGCCGATTAAACATCCTGTCCGAAGGAGTTTTAAAAGGCGAAACATAAAGTTCGGACTAAATATGTAGATACATTCGCGGAATATTTTCGGACGCGGGTTCAATTCCCGCCGCCTCCACCATCTAAAATAAAGCCCGCATTATCGGAGCAAACGCTTCGATAATGCGGGCTTTATTATTCATATCAAAAACAAATCTTGTAAAAAGCCCATTAATCTCTTTTGAAAAGCAAGGCTATCGGGAAAAAACAGGAAATTTTAAACGGGATAAATTTCTTGTTTACAATATACAATATGTTATTATCTATGCTTAATCTGTAAATACAATTAGATATATAACCTTTTTATTGTTGGCGAG
>JAOZTP010000025.1:7258-9875 GCA_029939135.1 Desulfobacterales bacterium | reverse complement strand
GCGGGAAGAGCCGATAGCCGTTATCAACGCCAAAGATGTGGAAGCGCCGGAAACTCTTAAAGACTCTAAAGCTACATGCCTTATTAAAATGACAGAACCCAACTTTGAAGCTTTTAAGCTTGCTTTTATGGATCCGAAATCAAGAGTTCGTTTAAATAGCGATATTGCCGAAAAGTACTATTCTTGCATAGAAACATTATCTATTACCGGCGGATATTTGGACGGAATCAATATTGATTTTTCCGAACATCTAAACTCGGTTATAGGAGGACGCGGAACAGGCAAATCAACCCTGCTTGAATGTATCAGATACGCTTTTGATGTTAAGCCTATCGGTCAAAATGCTTTAAAACAACATAAGGAAATTATAAAAGAAAATATTGGAAAATTAAAAGCAAGAATCGAATTAACCGTTCGCTCTTCAAAAATGAACGGCAAAAAATTTGTTATTGCTCGCAGACATGGAGAAAGCCCGATTGTTAAAGACGAAGAAGGAAAAATCTCCCCTTTTTCTCCTTTGGAGCTGCTTCCGGAGATTGAAATTTTGGGGCAGAATGAAATTTATGAAATCGCTCAAAATGCCGAGTCGCAACGGAGGCTTCTTGCAAGATTTTTAGGAAACAAAGAGGATAACGAAAGTTTAAAAATTAAAGAAGCGCTTCAAGAATTGGTAAAAAACAGAGAGAAGCTATCCAAAGCGTTAGATAGAGAGGCGGAAACGGAAGATGAAATTGCCAGACTTCCTAAATTGGAAGCGCAGGTTAATCAGTTTAAATCTTTGGGATTGGAAGGTAAGCTTAAAATAATTCCTCTTCTTGAAACCGAAAAAAATTTGCAAAAAAGAGTAAACGAGCAGGAGTTAAAAAATATAAACGCCTCTTTTGAAGCTATAAAAGATAATTTGCCGGATACAACCTTTTTAAGCGATAAAGTATTGAAAAAACTTCTTCACAAAAAAGAGTTTTTAAAAATCAGAGACGAATTGGATAACCTAAAAGAATATGCCGAAAATTTAGTATTAGATTGGCGGAAAAAATTTAACGATTCAAAAGAAAAAATCGAAAATTTTGCAACCGAGTTAAACAAAAAAATAAAGGAAAAAGAGGATAGCCTTGAAAAAATATTTAAGGAACTGCCTGCAAGCGAAGGGAAAAGCGGAAGAGAAATCGGTTTTGAATATCAATATCTCGTTAAGGAGATAGAAAAGATCAGACCCCAAAAAAACCTTGCCGAACAGCAAAGAGCGCTTATTCAAGAATTGAATAACAAACGAAAAGAGATTATTGCAGAGCTATCCGAATATAGAGCCGATCGCTCCGCTAAATTTGAACGCTTGTTAAAAAAATTGGGAAAAAAATTAAAAGGACAGCTAAAGCTTACCATAAAGCCGGAATCGGATAAAAAGTCCGTTATAGATTTTCTTCTTACATGCAACTTGGAAGGCGTAGGAGCAAAAAGGCTTGCTTGGATTCAGGATAACGAAAATTTTACTCCGATAAGACTATCGGAACTTATAAGAGTCGGTCATGACGCTTTGGTTAACTGCGATTGGGAGATTACCAATACCGTAGCCGCCGCCTTAACAAAGATGACGCATAAGCAAATATTAGAGCTTGAAGAGATTGAAGCGGCAGATTACATATTGATTGAATTAAATATTGCGCATACGGAAAAGGAGGATTATCGCTCCATTAAAAATCTTTCTACGGGGCAGAAATGCACCGCCATACTTCATTTGCTTCTTTTGCAAAATAAAGACCCTTTAATAATGGACCAGCCGGAAGATAATCTTGACAACGCATTTATTGCGGATCGTATAGTAACGGAACTTAGAAGCGAAAAGGTAAATCGACAATTTATTTTTGCCACTCATAACGCAAACATTCCGGTATTCGGAGACGCCGAATGGATCGGGGTTTTTGAATCTTTGGAAGGCGACACATCTATATTGCAAGGCGCTATAGATATTAAAGAAGTCCGTAATAAAACGGCAAATATTTTGGAAGGCGGCAAAGCGGCGTTTAATCAAAGAAAAAATAAATACGGTTTTTAAGGTTAAAGATATGTTGAAAACGGAATTATTAGAAATAATAGAAAACCAGGAAAACTCATGGGTTGAGTTTAAGCGGGATGATATTCGTCTTGAACAATTAGCAAAAGAGATAGTTGCCATGTTGAATTTTGAAGGAGGACGAGTTCTGCTTGGAGTTGAAGACGACGGAACAATTACGGGGCTTCAAAACGAGAATACGGAAGAATGGATAATGAATATTACTCGGGATAAAATCCATCCGCCCATTTTACCCTCTTATGAAAAAATTAAAATAAAAAATAATCTCTTTGTAGGGATAATCGCCTTTGAACGAGGCATTTCAAAGCCTTATATGTTAAAACATAACAACAGGCAGGATATCTTTATAAGAAGAGGCTCAATTTCGAATCCCGCTACAAGAGAGGAGCAGGCGAGGCTGTATCAGGAGGGAAGCATGCTGCATACCGAGGTTATGCCTGTGCCAAAAACAAATTTTGATTCTTTGGATTTGGCGCGGCTGCAAAATTATTTACAAGACATCTTAAACGATCCTGAAATTCCGAAAACAAAAAAAGATTGGATAAC
>JAOZTP010000025.1:0-7158 GCA_029939135.1 Desulfobacterales bacterium | reverse complement strand
GACGATAATTTTAGACGACCAAAAGAGCGGTTTTATCCTTTTGAGGCGGTTCGAGAATTACTAATTAACGCCCTTGCTCATAGGGATTGGACAAGATTTGTAGATGTTGAAATTTCCGGATATAAAAACCGTCTTGAAATAATCAGCCCCGGCTCTTTGCCTAATTCAATGACGGTTGAAAAAATGCTTGCGGGGCAGCGTTCTTATCGTAATTCTATTATTGTGGACGTATTAAGGGATTACGGTTATGTAGATGCCAGAGGCATGGGAATCCGCTCCAAAGTTATTCCCGCATTAAAGGCAAATGAAATGGAATATGATTTTGAATCCGCGGAGGATTATTTTAAATCAACTCTAATTAGAAATATATAACGCCGCAAACCGTTTTATTATTTTTACGGTTTACAAAAATCTCAGCTTAAAGTCCCAAATATCCAAACTATAAAGTTATCCGAAATCCTTAAACATAATCCGGCGCTTAACAAAGTGGTTTGCTCGGCTTGCAAGGCAAAATAAAACTTTTATTTAACGCCGCAAACGGGCAAACTGCAAAGTTAAGCGCCAGATTATAAAATGCTTCGCGCCAGCGAAAGAACCTCAACCCTTACAGCTCCGGCTCTCTTCAAAACCTTTGCGCATTCCTCTACAGTCGCGCCGGTAGTAACAACGTCGTCTATAATCAAAAAACTTTTTCCACAAACCTTGTTTGCATCCTTAACCGCAAAGGAATTTTTTATATTCTTTTCTCTTTTATTTGCAGAAAGTCCCGCTTGCGAAGGCGTATTCTTTTGCTTTTCTATTATATTAAGTCTTATTTCAGGAATTTTTATTTTAAAATTTTTTGCGATTTTGCCCCAATACTTTACCAAAAAATAGGATTGATTAAATCCTCTTTTTTTTGCTTTTTTTATATGAAGAGGCAAAGGCATAATATAATCGAAATCTTTTTCCTTAAAAAACTTTAGATAAGAATAAAAAAGAAAAACGGAAAGGGGCTTTGCCGCTGTTATTTTTTCGCCGTATTTCAATTGATGAATCAGGCTTTTTAAGATGCCTGTATAAACTCCGCCTGCTCTTGCCTTTGTAAAATTTCTATCCGTTTTTATACATCTTTTACAAAGATGATTATCATCCGCCATACTTTGAAACATCTCGCCGCATACGGGGCATATAGGAGGGCGCACAGGCTTTAATTCCTCTATGCAGTCTTTGCACACATACAATTTAATTATCTTTTCAAATAGATTAACAAGGTTTTTTGAATCCGGAATCGGTTTTGTCAAAATATCGTATCTGTTATCTTCCGAATTAATAAATGCGGAGCATAAAATACATTTTGAAGGGAATAAAAAATTTAAAGCGGCGGCTCTGATTTGGTTGATTATTCTTTTTTGTTTAAAGTTTACCGACAAACTTTTATCATCCTTAACTAATTTGCAAAATAATAATCAGAAATGAAACGGCAAAAATAAAAAGCCTGTCATTTCGAGCGAAGCGAGAAATCCCTTAATCATTTTTTATTATATTTTTTTTGTCTCGAAATCTAATCTCTATCGATTACAACCCTTTTTGCCTATACATCTCATACATAACAACAGATGCGGAAACCGAGGCGTTTAAAGAGTCTATCTGCCCGCAAAGAGGAATAGAAACCGTAAAATCGCACTCATCTTTTACAAGCCTTCTCAATCCTTTCTCCTCGCCGCCTATTACTATAGCCGAAGCCTTGTCAAACTTTGTTTCAAACAAAGAATAGTCCCCTTTTGCGTCAAGCCCCGCTACCCAAATATTATTTTTTTTCAATCTTTTTATAGTATCGGTTAAATTTACTACTTTTGCTATTTTAATATGTTCCAATGCTCCCGCAGATATTTTGGATACCCCGGGGCTCGGCATAGCGGATCTGTTTTTCGGTATAATAACCCCGCCGGCTCCTGCGCATAAAGCGGTTCTTATAATGGCTCCGAGATTATGAGCGTCTAATATGGAATCTAATAAAAGAATAAAATTTTCTTTGCCGTATTCATATATTTCTTCAGCCTCCGAAAACGGAAAACCGGTTGTTTTTGCCGCTATTAATTGACGATTTTCGGTTTTTGCCAAATATTTTAATTTTTCCGCAGACATTTTTTTTATAGGTATATTTAAGGAGCGGGCTATATTAAGTATTTTTTCAATACGAATATTATCTTTATCCGCAGCCGTATATATTGTAAAAATTTTTCTTCTTTTTGCAATAAGGGCTTCTGTTATCGGGTGAATTCCGTAAAGAATTTCCGTTATATCTTTTTGTTTTTGTTTGTAATCGCGCATAATCGCTCAAATGCCTTATCTAATTGCTTGTTTATAATTATATGTTTATAGATAACCCTTTTTTCAATCTCTTCTGCAGCGTTAAAAAGCCTCTTTTTTATTGTTTCGGCATTATCGGTTCCTCTTTTTTTAAGGCGGCTTTCAAGCTCCACATTCGAAGGGGGCATAATAAAAATCGTAACCGCATTCGGATATATTTTTATAATCTGCTCCGCTCCTTGCGAATCTATATCAAAAAGAATGTTATTTTTTTTATCAAGTCCGCTTTGTACAAAATTTGCGCATGTTCCGTAATAGTTGTCATGAACTTTAGCCCATTCTAACCATCTGTTTTTTTTAATTCCGTCGGCAAATTCCTGTTTGCTTATAAAAAAATAATCCTTTCCTTCAATCTCAAAGGCGCGGGGTTTTCTTGTGGTATAAGAGACGGAAAATATAAAATTAGAATCCTGTTCTAACAGCTTTTTACATAAAACCGATTTGCCCGCTCCGGACGGTCCAGAAATTATATAAAGTTTCGGTTCGATTTTCATATCCTTATTATAATATTTCCTTTGATTATATTCTATTATAAGAGGTTCAAATTTTTTTGCAAAATAACAAAGATCAAGCCTTTATATTCTAAATAAAATGCGGACAAAAAACGGAAGCGAACATAAACATCTTATTTTATAATTATTTTTTTTGTTTCAATAATATACTTATCTGTTTTTTATGAAAATTTAATTTTTCAAGCATATCCCGAATAATCCGGCGGTTTTTCATTTTTTGCAATAAGTTCTATTCTGCCGGATATGGTTTCGGCTTGAATTGCGGATAAAAAAATATGATTGTTATCCATTATAATAATCGATCTTGTTTTACGTCCGTTAGTGGCGTCTATAAGCCGTTTATCCTTTCTTGCCTCATCTTTCAAACGCTTCATAGGAGCAGAATTAGGAGTTACCACTCCTACAATTCTTTCCGTAATTACGCTATTGCTAAACCCTATATTAATTAATTTTTGTTCCATGTTTTATTGCTCCGCCTTTCTTGTTTTTATACAAAACAAAATATATCCTTATATAATTCATTGTCAACCGAGATTCTACGGGATAAAGCCGATTTTTAAAAAAAACGCCGTTATAAAGGACGCCCAAGCGTTCTGTTATAAATATCTTTCGCCAAAATAGGATAAATAGAATTCCATAAATCTTTGTCTCCTACTATTTCGGCTATATCTTTATATTTGTCCGCATAACCTATTAAAGAGGTTTCTATGTATTGTTTTATATCTACTGAAAATTTATCCCGCTTATTTGCTCTCGCTGTTTCAACAATTTCTTTGTCCTCAACGGCTTTTTCGGCAATTCGCCCTAAAACCTCCTTTATTTCCGTAGAATCTTTATCGCCGTAACGTTCGTTTATTATGTTAATGATTTCGGAAAAAAACTTTTTTTGCTCTTGCGCCGAACCTGTTCCTACTGCCGTAGGGCTTTTTACTCCGTAAGGTTTTCCTTTATTTATACTTACCGCTCCGAATTCCTGTTTTTTTAAATGGTAAGAAACAAGCCGCACATTCTTTTCAGGATAAAGATCAACTAATCCGCTCCCCTTTTTTAGGCGGGGTATAAGATATTTTGCAAAAAGGTAAAGGATTTCGGCTTGCGGGTCCGAATAATCTATAATTTGGCTTACAAAGGCGTAAAGGTTTTTATATGCCGTAATTTTATTGTAAAAGCGTTCCTTATCCGCATTCTCAAGGGCGTTATATTTATCGACTGCATGGGTTACGGCATCTTCGATTTTTAAATGATCGGAATCATCCCCCGTATATTCCGGCATACAAACAATTTTGCAAAGTTCCTCCGCTTCGGACCAATCATAAACATGCATGGCGTTAAGTTGACGTTTTAACGTTTCAATTTGCGAAGGATCGGTTGTAGCTTCCAAAATAGAAGAGTCATAATATGGTTTGAAAGCCGTTTGTATATCGTAAACGCTATTTTTAAAATCCAAAACAAACGGGGATTTTTTTCCCTTATATCTTCTGTTTAATCTGGAAAGAGCCTGAACCGCTCTAACTCCGTCTAATTTTTTATCCACATACATAGCGCATAAAAGAGGTTGGTTAAAACCTGTTTGATATTTATCCGCAACAATTAAAAGCTGATAATAGGAGGAATTAAATTTTCTAGGCAAAGCGGTTTCCGAAATGTTGTTGCCGGTTATTGCGTCTATATTCATTCCGGATTCCGTATATTCCATTCCTGTTTCGGGATCTATTACAGTTTCGCTAAAAGCTACCAAAGGTTTTATATCGGCGTATCCTTTGGCTTTTATATATTTTTTTAAGGCAAGCATGTATTTAACCGCATGAAGTCTAGATTCTGTTATAACCATTCCTTTTGCTTTGCCGTTAAGTTTTGCTTTAACCTTATTTTTAAAATGCTCTATAATGATTTCGGCTTTTTGCTTGATATTTGTCGGATGTAAAGAAACAAATCTTCTAATTTTTTTTATCGTCTCTTTTTGATATAGCTCCGGGTCATTCTCGGTTTTTTTTATAATTTTATAATAGGTTTTGTATGTGGTATATTGTTTTAAAACGTCGAGTATAAAATTTTCCTCTATTGCCTGTCTCATAGAATAGGAATGAAAAGCCTCCGGTTTGTCGAAATCTTTTTTTGTTCCGAATAATTGTATTGTTTTTCCTTTGGGAGTGGCTGTAAAGGCAAAGAAGCTTATATTTTTTTGTCTGCCTCGCGATTCCATAATTTGGTTAAAGCCGTCCTCCCAATCAATACCGGTTTTGTCTGCTCCTTGCTTTGTTCCGGCTCCGAGTATCTGTTTAAGATTGCGAGCGTTTTCTCCGCTTTGGCTGGAATGAGCTTCGTCTATTATAATCGCATATTTTTTTGCGGATATTTTTTTTATCCATTCTTCGGTTTTATATATTGCTTTGGAATTCGGATTATCCGCATTTTCGGCTCCCGCTATTTTAAAAAAACAGGGTAAAACAAAAGAAAATTTTTGAATTGTGGTAATTATAATATTTGTTCCGTCTATTAAGGCTTCGGCAAGCTGTTGTGCGTTTTTATCTATAGCCTTTGCAAGCCCGCGCGCATGGTTAATCTGATATATTGCGTCTTGAAGCTGTTTATCTAAAACTTTGCGGTCTGTTACCAAAACAACGCAATCAAAAATTTTTATGTCATCCTTTGTATGAAGCGAAGCCAAGCCATGAGCAAGCCAAGATATGCTGTTGGTTTTTCCGCTTCCCGCAGAATGTTGAATTAAATAATTATGTCCCGCCCCCTCTTTTTTTGCGGCGTTTATAAGTTTGCTTACGCTGCGCAACTGATGAAATCTCGGAAAGATTATTTTTTCGCCGCCCTCTTTTTTACCGATTTTGTTAATTGTTTCCGATTTTTCGCAAAATATAAAATTGCCGATAATATCCATTATGCTTTCTTTGGCAAGAACCTTTTCCCAAAAATATCCTGTTTTATAGCCGGATAAATGTTTTGGGTTTCCGGCTCCGCATTCAATTTGTCCGGGAGCGCTTCCCCTGTTAAAAGGAAGAAATATAGTAGCCTTTTTTTCAAGTTTTGTAGTCATATAAATTAGGTTTGTATCGCAGGCAAAATAAACTAACGCCCCTTGTTTGAATTTGAATAAAGGGGCAAAAGGGTTGCGAGAGGTTTTATACTGATTTACCGCATCTTCCCATGTTGTTCCTGAACCCGGATTTTTCAACTCGATTACCGCAAAAGGAATGCCGTTTAAAGATAAAAGAATATCGATTGAAGCCTTGTTATCAAGATGACAAGGAACTTGACGCGTAATCTCCAACCGATTTTTTTCAAACAAAGCTTTGGTTTTTGGGTTTAAAGCGTTGGCGGGTTTATAATAGGCAAGGTTGAATTTGTGTCCGTAAAATTCAAAATCCTTTTTTAATATATCAAGGGTTCCTTTATTCGAGCGTTCTTTTATTAAGGCTTCTATAAATTTTTGAGGCAAGCTATCCCCATGTATTTTTTCCGCCTTATTCCATACTTTCGGCTGGGTATCCTTTATAAAAGATATTATATAATTCGGAAAAAGAGCCTTTTTTTTATCCCAGTTGCGAATCTCCCCTTTTTTCCATCCTTTGGCGATTAAGGTTTTTTGGATATAAGTTTCAAAGTCTTTTTCTACGGAGGTTATCATAATAAGCGTTTTCCTCTGTTTATAACTACCAAATTTGCGTAATTTTTTAATGCGGTTCGGATAATAAAAAAAATCCTTTTTGTCTTGTCAAAAAAACAAAAAGTCCCTTTATTATTTTCTTTTTAATTATAGCCTATCATATAACTTATAGATTTAACAATCAAAAGCTTTATCCTGCTTTTTTATTTTACATAGCCAATTATAAACCCTTTAATGCCGGTTAGGTTCCGATTTTTCAACCAAACTTGCTAAATTAAGCGTCATATTATTAAAACAAACTCTGATGTTAATAAAATAAATTTCATATTGATAAAACAATCTCTAATGTCGATAGAATTATATCAATATTGCTCGCATAAACCTTAATATTATCAAAACAAATATTTATATTGCCAAATTAAGCTTTTATATTATCGAAACAAATCTTTATTTTTTTAAAACGAGCCTTATATTGCCAACACAAACCTTTCTGTTATCCGAACAAACTTTAATATTGTAGAAGCAAGCCTTTATTTTATCGGAGCAAACTATTATATTGTCAAAACCAATCTTTATACTGCTTGAATTGTTAGAATAACGCTTTTATTTCGTTAAAAAAGGTCATATCGTCCAAACAATGCTTATTTTTTAAAACGAACCTTCGATTTGAAAAAA
>JAOZTP010000202.1 GCA_029939135.1 Desulfobacterales bacterium | reverse complement strand
TGCATACTCCCCCTTTTTGAGGAAGAAGATTAAGCATAACGTTAAATATTGAAGTAGCGGGCGTAATCGGATAGCCGGCAAAAAATTTGCAGCCTGCGGCAGACGCTCCAAGAGCGGTTGTTTCATTGCCGTCTAAAAGACTTAAAGCCATTTATCAACCTCCGTAAATTTAAAAATCAACGCTTCAAACCTACGCGTTAACCTTTTTTAATTATAAAAAAATATTAAATACTATGTTCCGATTCCATATAAAAATAGGGGTAGATAAATCAAAATAGAGATAAGTGTCAAGATAAGATTTGAGGTCAAATATAAAAAACAATCCTCAAAAATAAGGTTTGCATGATTTATACCTGTTTTTTATGAATATTTTATAAAAATCGGCTTTATTTTTCATCTGATTAGGATATATGCATAACGCCTTTCAAAATATCCGGCAAACACTGGATAACTTTAATTAAGCCAAAAAAAGCGCCCCCATGATGAACGCCTATCTCTCCTTATTCGATGGTTCTTATAATTTCAATTCCTGCGATAATTATAAGAACAAGCCCTGAAATTAGATTTAACCAAAAATTTCTATCAAATTTTGTTAGTTTTGACACATGGAAGCATTCTCCTTATTATCTTAATTAAATTCAATTTTACTCTGTTTGACAATTTCAGATAAACCATTTTCTACATTACTCTATTTTATACTTTATCAAGAGATCATTTAAAGCTATCAATAATAGAAAAACAGATAAATTAAAATAAAGATGATAGTCAAGGTAAGGTTTGAGTTTGAATCGGTTACTATAAGCCGCCATTTTTCAACTTTTTAATTTCCGCCCTAATTTCATCAATAACCTCTTTGTTATTGATAACTTTTTTATTTCCGGTTCTAATAGAAAATATTACAAATACTTTTCCGCCATATTTATCTTCAAAATTTTGAAAACTTGCTCTCATTCTTTCCGAAACTTTATAGTTTCCGGAATTTGCATTCGCGGTAATAGGCTTTATTTGAATGCCAAAAGCTTTATTGCCGACTTTTCCAATATAATCAATATCTCCCGAATGGTCTAATTTAGAATCGCTTTCTTCAAATTCTACTTCCGGAAATAATTTTGAAAGTCCGTCATTAATTACAGATTTTTCTAATAAAAAACCGTCATAAGTTCTAACAATCGTAACTTCGTAAATATAATCTTTACAGTCTTGTAAATTTAAGTTTTTAAAAGCCGCAGTCCATTCGGGTATAACTACTTCTGTGATTTTGGCGTATAATCTTTCTCCGAGTTCCTCTAATATTTCTTCTGTAATTTTTATTTTCTCTTTTTTATCCGCATATGCCTTTTCAAAATAAAAATTTTCCCATTCATCTAACGCTTTTGGTTGACATTTACGGATTAATGCCATATCCGCGCCTACTTTATTTGGTCTTGTAAGCTGATAAATATTGCTTGCATAGTTTAATATTTTTTCTTTTTTGCCGAAAGGTTTAGCGAACTTTTTTATTTCTTTTTTCATAACCGAGCTTTTTTAGAATAGTTTATAAATCTTTTTTTATTTTTAAAGTTATAGGTCAAATCAACCTCAGCAAACCTATTTTTAATTAAATGCGCATTTAAAAAAGTTTTGTTTTTTAAGTATAAATAGGCAAAGAGGTTGTTATCTTCATCATGTTTTATTTA
>JAOZTP010000122.1 GCA_029939135.1 Desulfobacterales bacterium | reverse complement strand
CAAACAATCTGATAAAATTAAAAGAGATACTTAAAATAGAAAATATACCCAAGCGCATAGAATGCTTTGATAATTCCAATATATCCGGAACAAATGCTGTATCTGCTATGGCGGTTTTTATAGATGGAAAACCGGAAAAAAAAGCCTACAGAAAATATAAGATGAAAACAGACAAAAACGATGATTACGCCTGCATGGAAGAGGCATTAAAAAGAAGATTTGCAACGAAAAAAAAAGATATGAAATTTCCTGATTTGTTAATATTAGACGGCGGGAAGGGGCAGTTAAACACGGCGACGTCAATTCTCGAACAACTCGGAATAAAAAATAGATTTCAGGTTATAGCGCTTGCCAAAAAAGATGAAGCAAGAGGGGAAACTCAAGATAAAATATATAAGCATTTAAGGGCAAACCCGATAAATTTCGGCGCAAACAAACAGGTTCTATTTTTATTGCAGCAAATAAGAGACGAAGCTCATAGATTTGCAGTTTCATTTCATCGAAACGTAAGAAAACGAAAAAGCATAACCTCAATATTAGACAATATATACGGAATAGGCAAAAAAAGAAAGTTTTTGCTTTTAAAACATTACAAAAGCGTAAAAAAAATTAAAAACGCGGATATAAAAGATTTACAAAAAGTTTTGAGAGTTAATCAAAAAATTGCGTCCCGCATTAAAACAGGCTTAAATAATATAAGAAAAAAAGGCGGGGGTTAAATCCGCCTTTCTTTTTTTGTTTTAAAAAGCCTTTTTAAAAAACATCATAATGAAAATCATCATACATATGAAACGAAATTTTAAAATAGTAATAGAATATGACGGAACTTTATATAAAGGGTGGCAAAAACAGAAATCGGCAAAAACAATTCAGGAAGAAATTGAAAAGGCTTTAAAAATAATAACAGGCAAAGAGATAATCATAGCAGGATCCGGCAGAACAGACGCGGGGGTTCATTCTTACGGACAAACCGCCTCCTTTTTTTCGGGTACGAAATTGGAATGCAAAACTTTGCAAAAAGGTTTAAACGCTCTCTTGCCAAAGGAAATTGTCATTGTTGAATGCAGTATTGAAAAAAATGATTTTCATGCGAGATATAGCGCAAAATCTAAAATTTATCATTATAGAGTATTAAACAGTCCTATACGCCGCGCAATAAATAGAGACTATTTTTTGCATATAAAAAAAAAGTTGGATATTATTAAGATGAAAGAGGCGTTAAATTTTATAATAGGAACTTACGATTTTAGCGCATTTGAAGGAGCCGGAAGCCACAGGCAAAGCAGCGTAAGAACCATTTTAAACGCCAAAATATATGAAGAGGATGACGGTTATATTATTTTTGAATTGGAGGCGGACGGTTTTTTAAGATATATGGCGCGAAATATTGTAGGAACTCTTATTGAAGCGGGCGCCGGCAAAAGAACGCCGGAAGATTTCAAAAATATTTTAGAATCAAAGGATAGAAGTCTTGCCGGAAAAACCGCTTCCGCAAAAGGATTGTTTTTAATGAAGGTTTTTTATTAGAGGGCTTCGCTTGCGCTCGTCGAAATGACAAGCAAAAAAACCGTCATTTCGAGCGAAGCGAAGAATCCTTTTTTTCTTATGCCGGTTTTACGACTCTACCGGATTTTATACAGTTTGTGCAGGCTAATATTTTTTTTGCCTGTCCGTTATCCAAGCGGGCTTTAACGCTTTGCAAATTTACGTTAAAGCGACGTTTTGTTTTGTTATGAGCATGGCTTACGTTATTGCCAGAGCTATGTTTTTTACCGCATATTGCGCATTCTTTGGACATTTTTATTTTTGCTCCTTTTTATTATTTTTAAGCGTTTCTTCTTTAAGTTTATTCTCGCATTCGGTTATATACAGCATTGCCTCGTGATGGGTTCCTTTGTCCGGAAAGTTGGAGATGACTCTTTTTAAGCGGTTTAATGCCGCTTTATAATTTTTAGCTTTAAAATAGAATTTTCCAACATATAATTCATGGCTGGCAATGCTTTTAAGGCATTGCATTATAAGGTTATCCGATTTTTTTCCATACTCGGTTTTCGGGTAATCCGATTTTACTCTTTCAAAAATTTCAATAGCCTTATAAGCGGAGGCTTGCTCTCTATCTGGAGTTTTTATTTGCTCGAAATGGCAAAGCCCCTGCTGATATACCACATAAGGTATGGCTTCATTTTTCGGATGAAGGGTCTCAAACTCTTCATAAACCATTACGGCGTCGTCATATTTCCCAAGCTGATAATAGGAATCCGCCTCTTTTAATTCGGCAAGTATTGCATGCTTATGAAACGGATACATATCTTGTAATTTTTGAAAATTTTCAAGAGCGTCCTTATAATCCCCGTCTTTATAATTCTCCATTCCTTCGTAGATTAATTCGGACGCCATTTTTTCGTAATCGTCGCCGCCAAAAAGGTTAAAATTGATCTTTTTACAGCCTAAACATAGTATTAAGCATGCAAAAACAATAGCCGCAAATTTATTATTATTCATAAAAGTTTTCAATATATTTCTCCGCTCCCATAACCGCTATTGCGGCGTCTCCCGCCGCGGTTACTATTTGACGTAAAGGAGTTTGTCTTGCGTCTCCGACGCAAAACAATCCTTTTACGGAGGTTTCCATGTTTTGATCGGTATAAATAAATCCGTTTTCGTCTTTTTTAATAGGATCGACCATAAAACCGGTATTCGGGTTTGTTCCTGCAAAGATAAAGCATCCGTCTATAGATAAATCTTTCATCTGCTCTGTTTTAAGATTTTGAACGGCAAGCGTCTCAACCGAGTTTTTACCGGATATTTTTTTCGGAATAGTATCCCACAATATTTCTATTTTATCGTTTTTAAACGCTCTTTCCTGCAATATTTTTGCGGCTCTTAAACTGTCCCGTCTATGAATAAGCCAAACTTTTTTAACGAATTTGGTTAAAAATATGCTTTCCTGAACTGCGCTGTCGCCGCCGCCTATTGCGGCTACGGTTTTATCTCGAAAAAAAAGTCCGTCGCAAGTTGCGCAGGTAGAAACCCCTTTTCCGTAAAATGATTTTTCTCCTTCTATTCCGAGTTTCTTAGGAGATGTTCCGGAGGCTATAATAACAGACGCAGCGGTTATGAGCCTTTGATCCGTTGAAATTTTTTTCAAACCGTCGTCAAGCCATAGCGCCTCCGCCGCCTCGTTTTCTATTTTTAAACCGAAACGCTTTGCCTGTTTTATAAATCTATCGGTTAGATCCGCTCCTGATATTCCGTCCGGAAATCCGGGATAGTTTTCTACCCAGTCCGTAATAAGAGCGGAACCTCCTGGAACCATTTTTTCTATAAGAAGGCATTTTAACCTTGCCCTCATAGCATATACGCCAGCAGTTAATCCAGCGGGTCCGCCGCCTATTATAATAAGATCGTAATCCGGTTTTATTGTCATTCTTTTAATCCTATAAAAGTTCTTTTATCTTATCTTCTAACTTGGTTTTCGGCACGACTCCCGTAATAGGAAAATCATTTTTTCCGTCTTTAAAAAATATCAGGGTAGGAATCGCTTTGATACCGTATTTTGAAGGGGTTATAGGGCTGTTGTCAACGTTACATTTGGCAAATTTTATTTTATCTCCGTAAACTTCGGCAAGCTCTTCCACTATAGGTCCTATTGCCCTGCAAGGTCCGCACCAAGGAGCCCAAAAATCCACCAAAACGGGCTTATCCGATTTTAAAATTTCAGCTTCAAAATTCTCGTCGCTTATTTCTATGATGTTTTTTCCCATAATATAGTTTCCTCTGTTTGTATTCTGATTATGAAATTTCTCTCCTCTATGTTCGTCAAGATGACAAACAAAAATTTTATTCCGTTATTTCAAGTAAAGCGAGAAATCCCTTTATTATTTTTATAATCATTCTTTGTTACGTTTAAACATTTTTAATAA
Organism: Desulfobacterales bacterium; assembly: GCA_029939135.1. GTDB lineage: Bacteria > Desulfobacterota > Desulfobacteria > Desulfobacterales > JAFDMD01 > JAFDMD01. The sequence goes on along the minus strand of JAOZTP010000122.1, from coordinate 2,096 downwards.
CGGCGCTTTCATTTGTAAAAAGATTTGGCTTAATATAATAAGAGATGGTTTGCTTGTCAATATTGTTGAACATTTAAAAGGCTCAAATCTTGCAAATAATTTAAGTCGCCGTAATTTTTGCGTTCGGTTAATCGTATATGCCGTAATTGTAATTATTTTAATTATCGGTTATGAAATGTCAAGATAAGAACGAATATGGATAATAAAGAAATTTTTCGCTTTACTCCAAATGACTGGAGCGTAATTTCTATTGGAGTCGTTTAAAAAAGCGTAACCGGAAGGAGCCTTGCTTACGGAATATGCAACATAAAAAGGCTTTTTGTAAAACCGGATTGCAGAACAAAAGGGGTAGGCAAAAAGATGACCTCCTCTATAATTGACATGGCTATTAAAAAAGGCTATTTATTTATACGGTTAGACACTCTTGCAAGCTTAAAAAAAACGGCTAAGCTTTACAATTTTTTTGGGTTTGAAAAAATAGCCCCTTATTATGATAACCCGATAAAAAATATAGTTTATATGGAGCTTAACTTGGAGAAATATTATGGAATTAAATCAACTGATAGCTTTTATAAAAAAAATTATTAACGTTAAAATTACGGTATTAAGCGGAACAATAATAACGCCTTTATCCATACTTATATTTTTGGGGGTTTTCGCCTTATTATTTATAAGTTCCAGACTTTTTGTCCGCTTGATAGCAAAAAGGATATTAGATCGTCTGTCTATTGATCAAGGGCTTCATTTTTCCATAACAAGAGTTATTAAATATGGGCTTTTAATTCTTTCTTTACTTTTTTCGCTTCAGTTTGTAGGGGTAAGCATCACCGGAATAGCGGTTATGTTCGGATTTTTATCTGTAGGTATAGGTTTCGGGCTCAGGAATATCACATCCAATTTTATCTCCGGCATTATCATGCTTTTTGAAAGGCCTATAAAAGTGGGAGACAGAGTAACCGTAGAAAATTTTGAAGGAATAGTAACGGATATAAAAATTCGGGCTACAACGGTTCAGACTCTCGGAGAAAGAACCCTTATTATTCCAAATTCCTATTTTATAGAATCGCATGTATTAAATTGGTCTCATCTTGATAAGCGGGTAAGAGTAGATGTTATGGTAGGGGTTTCTTATTCTTCGGACGTAGATTTGGTAGAAAAAGCCCTTATGGAAATAGCCTATCAAAACAAATATATCTTAAACGTTCCCGCTCCGCGTGTTCTTTTTTTAAATCTCGGAGATTCCTCTTTAGATTTCAAACTTTACGCTTGGGCGAGCTCTCATACTATTTATTATTCCGCGCTATCCTCTTTGCATTTTGAAATTATAAAAAAATTCAGAGAATTAGATATAGAAATTCCTTTTCCGCAAAGCGATTTGCATTTGCGCTCCTCTTTTGAAAGCCAAAAAGCTTCAAACGTTTAAGAGAGCGCCCCGTTTGCAAAAGAGGGAAATGGACAGCCTTTTTTATTTATCCTTTGTATATAAAAGGATAAATCCTGCATGCAAGGCAGAATCCAAAAGCGGCTTCAAGAAAAGCAAAAAATATAAATACAATTCCTATAACAAAAATTACGCTTTGCAGATTAAAAATACCGCATATAATCAGCGCCCCGCAAAAAAAAACTCCTATTTTTGCGGCAAAAATTTTAGGACCAGCATTTGTCGGAGCGGCTTTTGCATTAAAAAGAGAGACTATGGCTTTGCTTATTGCGCCGTAAAAACTGTATTTTTTATTTAAAAAGCCTCTTATTACAAAGTCGGCTCCCAATACAAAAATAATCCATTTATACGGCGTAAATAAAAATATTATAAGGGATAAAACGGTCAATGCCGCATTGGTTCTAACAACATTTTCATCTACCCTTTCAATCGATATGGGGCATGCTTGTTTCATTATATTATCTCCTATATTTTAATTCGGTTAAAAACTACTTTATTATCCGCCAAAATTTTATGATTAAATATTTTTTTCTTTGTTTATAATTTTAATTAAAAAATTATTTCCCGTTATTTCAAGCAAACCGAGAAATTTTTTAATTATTTCTATAAACATTTTCGAATAAAAATTATTTATTAAAAATGGTCAACAGCCTCT
>JAOZTP010000121.1 GCA_029939135.1 Desulfobacterales bacterium | reverse complement strand
AAAGAACAAAATAAATCCCTTACTAGGCGCAGCCGGAGTTTCCGCGGTGCCGGATTCCGCGAGAGTTGTGCAGGTTGTAGGGCAGGCGGAAGACCCTACCAATTTCCTTCTAATGCACGCAATGGCTCCTAACATTTCCGGCGTTATAGGATCGGCGATAGGCGCCGGTATCCTTTGGAGTTTTATAAGATAAATTCAACCTGTTAAAAATAGTGTGAAGTATGCATAATTCCTCTTTAATATTATCGACGGTTACTTTTATTTACGCGCTTTCGGCATGTTTTTATGTCGGGTTTTTGGTTTTTAAAAAAGAGATGCCGGGTAAAATTGGATTCGCTTTTCTCATAGCCGGATTTATCGGAAATACGGCGGGCCTTATTTTAAGGTGGATAGAATCTTATCAGCTCGGAATAGGGCATGCTCCGTTATCCAATCTTTATGAATCATTGGTATTCTTTTCTTGGACATGCGCGGCGTTTTATATTTTTATAGAAAAAAAATATAAAAATCGCTCTATGGGAGCATTTGTTATGCCGTGCATTTTTTTCGCAATAGCCTACGCTTCTCTTTCCCCTAATATCAGCGATAAAATAAATCCGCTTGTTCCCGCTTTAAAGAGCAACTGGCTTATTGCTCATGTGTTCGTATGTTTTTTAGGGTATGCGGCGTTTGCAATAGCTTTTGGCGTAAGCATTATGTATCTATTAAAAAATTCCGGAGGAGCTTTAAAAAATAAAAAAATATTGAACTTTTTACCGGATAACGACACCCTTGACGATCTTATATATAGAACGGTTATGTTCGGGTTTCTTTTTTTAACCGCAGGCATTATAACTGGAGCGGTTTGGGCAAATTCGGCGTGGGGAACATACTGGTCGTTTGATCCTAAAGAAACATGGTCTCTTATTACATGGTTTGTCTATGCGATTTTACTGCATCTCAGATTTATGAGCGGATGGAGAGGAAGAAAAATAGCATGGGTATCTATAATCGGTTTTATCGCCGTATTATTTACATATTTCGGAGTTAATTATCTGCCGGGGTTGCATAGTTATGCTAATTAGCTTCATACATTCTTTATTTATAATTATTTCGGCATTATTTTTAACCGCCTTAATTTCGCTCGCGTCTGTTCTGCTCTCTTTTTTCGATTCTACCGGAGGCAATCTTGCCCATAGAATATTGGCTCGAAGTTTGGGAAAAGCAATTCTATTTGTAAGCGGAATTAAGGTTGAGGTTCGCGGGCTTTCAAACATAGAATTAAATAAATCTTATGTTTATATGCCTAATCATCAAAGTTTATACGATATACCTGTATTGCTCGGGCGTCTCCCCATACAATTTCGATGGCTTGCAAAAGCGGAACTTTTTAAAATACCGGTATTCGGACGCGCAATGAAAGGCGCCGGTTATATAAGCATAGATAGAAAAAATCGACATTCTGCAATCGGCAGCCTTAACAAAGCCGCGAATTCTATGAAAAGCAAAGGGGTTTCGGTTGTAATTTTTCCAGAAGGAACCAGAAGTCTGGACGGCAAAATAGCATCTTTTAAAAAAGGCGGCTTTTACCTTGCATCAGATTCCGAAGTTCCGATTGTTCCGGTAATTATAAAAGGCACAAAAGAGATAGTTTCCAAAAAAAGCTTTTTTATTAAGCCGGGCAAAGTTATATTGGAAATTTTAGAGCCTGTTAAAACGGACGGATACAGCTCCAAAGATAAAAAAGTAGAGCTTTTAAATAAGGTTCGAGATATTCTAATAGAGAAACATGCCGCTCTACAAGATACGGATTAATGCTTCTTTATTACGATAATTTTTTAAAAGGAGAAAGCAAATGCACATTATCTCGGTGATCAACTACAAAGGCGGGGTTGGCAAAACTTCGGCTACGGCTAATTTGGCGGGCGAATTGGCATATAGAGGACATAATGTTTTGTTAATTGATTTAGACCCTCAAGCAAGTTTAACCTTTTCTTTTATTAAACCTGAAGTTTGGAAAGCTAATTTTGAAAAATCCGGAACAATTAAAAACTGGTTTGATTCAATGGAAAAAGGAAATCCAATATCTTTAAATGATTTAATATACTCTCTTGAAATATTAGAAGACAAAGGTAAATTGGACTTGATTCCATCTCATCTTGGCTTAATTAATGTAGATATTGAACTGGCGACGGGATTGGGAGGCGCAACCCTGAAGCAATCAAAAGGGATGCGGGCTTGAAAATTCTTAATGAGAAATGCCCCAATAAATTTTATTTGGAAGCGTTAATGAAAAGTCTTGATATACCTCTTTTACAACGCGATAATATTGAGAAATTGCAGGAAAAGATAATAGAATCTACTATTGGATATAGACTTAGATCCGAAGCGATACAAGGTAAAAACAGTCCGAATGAGCGAGACTAATATAAAAAAACATCCCTTTTGATAGGTTTTGGCATAGAGACATATTTTTGCGGTTAAAATTTTATTCGATAGCATAATGGAGCCGGCGAGCGGAATTGAACCGCTGACCTGCTGATTACGAATCAGCCGCTCTGCCATCTGAGCTACGCCGGCTTTGTTAGACGCCGCATAAAAAGTTTTCTTTTGCTTGATTTATCCGTCTTTAACGCAAACAAAATAAGACATTTTTCTACGGGAACTATTAAATAAATATTAGATTTAAAGTAGCTACTTTTTTTATGAATCAAAATCAAGTAAAATTTTCAAAAGATGCTTTTATAAATAAAACAATAGAGTCCAAACAGGGCGTAATAGAATGTACAGGGCTTTACGGCTCCGAAAAAGCTTATATTATATCCGAATTATATAATAAGCTTAACAAAAAAATAGCGGTAATAGTTCCGAATTCTAAAGATGCCGAAAAAGTTTCCAACGATTTATATTTTTTTAATGACAAAAATAAAATTATCAATTTTCCTGCATATAATGCCAGCCCGTTTAAATCATTGCCTTACGAAAACGAAACCGCAGCTTTAAGAATAGGCATGTTATATAACTTTGTAACCGCTTCCAATCCGTTTTTAACTGTAATACCGGCAGAGGCTTTACTTTACAAAGTTATGCCGAAAAAGGAGCTTGCCGATTTTGCGGAACTTATATTATCAGGAGAAGATATTGACCGAGAGGCTTTAATAGAAAAGCTTACGGCTGGGGGCTATTTGAGAACGCCTATAGTTGAAGAGCCCGGGGATTTTTGCGTTAGAGGCGAAATAATGGATATTTTTTCTCCTCAGTATCAAAACCCGATTCGCATAAGCCTTTTCGGAGAAACCGTTGAATCTTTAAGATTCTTTTCGCCTGCAACCCAAAGAACCTTACAAGAGATTAACGAAGCGACAATACTTCCCTGCGCCGAAGCGGTTATAAAAGCGGATTTATTAGATAGCATAATAGAAAAAATAGAATCAATAATGCGGCTTCAAAATTTTTCCGCTTATGAAATCGAATCCTTTATTCAAAACATGACAACCGAGAAAAATTATTCGAATATATCCAAGTTTATACCGGTAATTTATAATGACGCCGATTTATTGCAAGATTATCTCGGGGATGCGATTTTTATAAATTATGATAAACCCGCCTTAAAAAGTTGGGTATTTGATTTGGAAGGAAAAACATATGAAGATTATAATAAATCTATAGAGGCGAAACGGTTTTGCGTAGAGCCGGATAAGCTTTATATTAAATGGGATCAATTTGAAAAAGAGGCTGAAAAAAAAGTCCTTATAAATTTTACTGGAAGCCTTTCCTATTCGGACAAGGAAAAAACCGCCGCTTTTAAGTTCGAGGTTGAAGACAACAGCTTAATTTCCGGGCAATTACGCAGTTTTTATGAAAAAGATAATATATTAAAGCCTCTTGCCGAATGGATTGGCACAAAAAGAAAATTAAACTGTAAAACAGGAATTGTTTGCAGCTCCGATATACAGGCGGACAGAATTAAATCCTTAATGGCGCCTTATGGAATAGGATTTGAATTTATAAAAGATTTCCCTTCCCTTAATACAGCGGACACTCAAACCTTTATTTGTAAAGGGGAGGTTTCTTCCGGCTTTTTTTGGCGGGACGAGCGTCTTGCCTTAATTACCGAAGATGAAATATTCGGTTCTAAAAAAAGAGTAAGAAAAATAAAAAAGCAGGAGCATAAGCTTACCGATTTTTTATTATTCGGCGATCTTAAAGAAGGGGATTTTGTAGTTCATACAGAGCATGGAATCGGCAGGTATGTCGGAATGATAAAGCTTAAATCGGAAGGGATTGAAAACGATTTTTTGGTTGTGGAATATAAGGATAAAGATAAGCTTTATATCCCGTCCGATCGTCTTTCTACGCTTCAAAAATATATAGGGATAGAAGGAATCCTTCCTGCTCGCGATAAACTCGGCGGAACAGCTTGGGGAAATACAAAAAAAAGATTAAAAAAATCGGCGGATAAAATAGCAAAAGACCTTGTTAAGATATATGCGGCGCGCAAGGCTGGAAAAGGATACGCTTTTAGCGCTCCGGATTCCTATTTTGAAGATTTCGAGGCAAACTTTCCTTATGAAGAAACTCCGGATCAGCTAAAGGCGATAAATGACGTTTTATCCGACATGCAAAGCGAAATCCCAATGGATAGGCTTATATGCGGAGATATAGGATACGGAAAAACAGAGGCGGCTTTAAGAGCCTCTTTTCTTGCGGCAAACGACGGCAAACAGACAGCAATACTCGCTCCTACCACAATACTTGCGCGGCAGCATTATGAAGTATTTAAAGAAAGATTTGCAAAATATCCGGTAACGGTAGAATATTTAAGCAGATTGCAAGGCAGAAAACAGAGCAATAAAATTATAGAAGAGCTTAAAACCGGTAAAATAGATATTATAATAGGCACCCATAGGCTCCTTCAAAAGAGTATTGAATTTAAAGATTTAAGACTTCTTATTATAGACGAAGAGCAGCGTTTTGGAGTAAAGCATAAAGAGGCGTTAAAAAAAACAAGAAGCTCTATAGACGTTCTTGCAATTACCGCCACTCCGATACCTCGAACCCTGCATCTGTCTATGATTGGAATAAGAGATATAAGTATTATAGCCACCAGACCCGAAGGCAGAAAAAGTATAATCACCAATGTTGGCGAGTTTGACGATAGTCTAATAAAAGAGGCTATTAAAAAAGAGATTGAAAGAGATGGGCAGGTATTTTTTGTTCATAATAATATAGAAAAAATTTTTTCGATTGCAAACTTTATAAAAAAATTGGTTCCGGACGCCCGCGTAGGCGTAGGGCATGGACAATTGGAAAAAAAGGAGATTGAAAAGGTTATGGACAGATTTATTGCAAAAGAGATAAATGTGTTGGTCTGCACAACTATCATCGAATCTGGGCTTGATATAGCATCTGCAAATACCATAATTATAGATCGGGCAGATTGCTTCGGACTTTCTCAAATATATCAGTTAAGAGGAAGAGTAGGAAGATCGCATCAACAGGCTTACGCTTATCTTTTTACGCGCAAAAATGCGGCGCTTACCAAAAATGCTCAAAGACGCCTTAAAGTATTAATGGAGCATACAAAATTAGGCTCCGGTTTTAAAATTGCAATGAACGACCTTCAAATAAGAGGAGGCGGAACAATATTAGGATCTTCACAGTCCGGCAAAATCGCAGCGGTAGGATACGAAATGTTTGTAAAAATAATCGAAGAGGCTATTGCGGGTATAAAAGGGGAGACTGTAGCTGAAAAACTTAACCCGGAAATCAATATAAATATTTCCGCCTTTATTCCGGAAAGTTACATGGAGGATACAGAACAAAGACTTGCGGCATACAAAAAACTTTCCGATATAACGGACATAAAGAGGCTGGCGGATTTTAACAAAGAACTTGAGGACAGATACGGCAAGCTTCCGAAAACAACCAAAAATCTTTTTTTTAAAATTCTGTTTAAAGTTATGGCAATAAAAGCCGGCATAAAGCGTCTTGATATTTCCAACCGAGACATAACAATTCATTTTTCTCAAAAACATATAAAAGAGGCTT
>JAOZTP010000120.1 GCA_029939135.1 Desulfobacterales bacterium | reverse complement strand
CTTTCCTAATCCTTGCGCCGCAGGTTCGATTCCTGCCGGGGGCATTTATAAAAAAAACAAAGGGATTTCTCGCTTTGCTCAAGATGACAGGCTTTTTATTTTTGCTTGTCATTTCGACGAGCGCGGCGAGGATAAATTTTTTTATTAAATTATAAAGTTTAGAATGTTAAAGATTTGGCGGATAACAAAGTAATTTAGTTTGTTTGGAAGGCGAATATTTTTTTTAACCGCAGGAATACTTATAGTATTTCGAGGATTAAAAAAAATATTCAACGCCGCAAACGGACAAATTACGCAGTTATCCGCCAAATCTTATTTTATGATGATATGTCCATACTTATATCCACAAACCGCGCCGAATGTATAAGCGCTCCGGAAGATATAAAATCTACGCCCTCAATTGCAAACTCTTTTAAATTGGCATAATTTATTCCGCCAGATACCTCTATAAGCGCCCGCTTGTTTATGATTTTTACGGCGTCTCGAATCATATCCGGTTTCATGTTGTCAAGCATTATAATATCCGCTTTGGCTTCTATCGCCTGCTTAACCTGTGTCCGATCAGACGCTTCGGCTTCGATTTTTAAAAGATGAGACGTGTTTTTGCGTATTATGTTTATAGCGTCGGCAATGGAGCCTGCGGCTTTTATATGGTTGTCTTTTATTAATATTCCGTCAAAAAGTCCAAATCTATGGTTTGCGGCTCCGCCTATGCGAGCCGCATATTTTTCTGCTATACGCCAGCCCGGAGTTGTTTTACGGGTATCTAAAAGTTTTATATTTTTATTGTCTAAAAGGCGGACGTAGGATTTAACATTTGTAGCTATACCGGAAAGTTTTTGTAAAAAATTAAGAGCGGTTCTTTCGCCTGTTAAAAGGGCTTTAAAATTTGCGTTTATTTTGCATAGGTAATCTCCGGTTTTAACAGGGTCTCCCTCTTTTGCCAAATGAGAGAATTTAGCGTTACAATCAAGTTTTAAAAAGACTTTTTTTGCTATATCAAGCCCCGCCGCAATAATAGGCTCTTTTGCTATTATAACCGCTTCCGCTTTTTTATCGGTTTGTATGAGATTGTCGGTAGTTATGTCGCCGGCGCCTATATCTTCGGCAAATGCCAGTTCTATAAGATGTTTTATTGATTGATGCATGTATAAATTTACTCGTTTAAAGATGTTATTTTATCGAGGCTTGCTTTTAATGTGTTATATTTTTCTTTTGCCTCTTCGTATCTTTCTTTCGCCTTTTCTATAACATGTTTGGGGGCTTTATATAAAAAGTCGTCGTTTGATAATTTTTTTGTAACCGAAGTCATAACTTTGCTTGCTTTTGCCATCTCTTTTTCAAGACGCGCTTGCTCTTTTTCAACCTCTATTACCCCTTTTAAAATAACGTAGGTTAAAAGCCCTTCCGCCGGAACTGATACGGCGGAGGCTTTCGGTTTTCTATCAAAGGGTTTTGCTATAAGCGATTTTAATCTGCCCAAATTTATTATTAGGTCTTGATTTGCCAAGACGATTTCAACTAATCCGGAATCCGGAGCGGTATGTATTTCCACTTCAAGCTTTTTTCCCGGGGGAATATTCATTTCCCCTCTTACGTTTCTGATTCCGGTTATTATATCAAAACAGAGTTTAACCTCTTTTTCGGCTTTATCATCCGTAAAGGGTTTGCCGTTAATTATATGGGAAGGATAAACGGCGTTCATAATGGAGCCTGAAGAGGCGGGAAGCTTATGCCATATTTCTTCGGTAATAAAGGGTATGAAAGGATGTAAAAGTATAAGGGTATCTTTTAAAACTTTGTAAAGAACGCTTTTTGCAGCCTGTTGAGAAGCGTCTCCTTTTTTTCCGTATAATGCGGGCTTTGAAGCTTCTATATACCAGTCGCAAAATTCGCGCCATACAAACTTGTAAAGTATGCTTGCGGCTTCGTTGAATTTGTAGGCGTCTAAAGCGTCTGATACGTCGGTATGAAGTCGGCTTAACTTGGATAGTATCCATTTGTCTGTTATGGAAAAATCTTTTTCGTTTGCAATGATATTCGATTTTTCGTCAATATGCATAAAGGAGAATCTCGCCGCATTCCATAATTTGTTTATGAAATGGCGGTATCCGTCAACTATTTTTTCGGACATTTTTATGTCTCTACCCTGAGAAGCGGATATTGCCAAAGTGTATCTAAAGGCGTCTGTTCCATAGTTTTCTATTAATGATATGGGGTCTATAACATTGCCTTTTGATTTGCTCATTTTTTTGCCTTCTTCGTCTCTAACTAAGGCATGAACATAAACTTTTTTAAAGGGCGCTTGCCCCATAAAGTGTATTCCCATCATCATCATTCGAGCAACCCAGAAGAATAGGATGTCAAACGCCGTAACCAAAACTTCGGTAGGATAATATTTTTTGACAAGTTTTGTTTCTTGAGGCCATCCCATTGTAGAGAAGGGCCATAAAGCGGAGCTAAACCAAGTGTCAAGCACGTCTGTATCCTGCAATATGTTTTCGGAACCGCATTTTTCGCATTGTTCGGGGTCTTTTGTCGTTACGGTAAGATGTCCGCATTCTTCGCATTCCCAAGCCGGTATTCTATGTCCCCACCAGATTTGGCGGGATATGCACCAGTCTTTTATGTTGTTAAGCCATTCGTAATATGTTTTTGTCCAGTTTTGCGGTATTATTAAGGTTTCTTTTTGCTCTACCGCATTTTTTGCTTTTTCGGCGAGTGTTTTAACGGATACAAACCATTGCTCCGAAAGATTCGGCTCGATAACGGTAGAGCATCTGTAGCAATGCCCTACGCTGTGAGGATGTTTTTTTATATCTATTAATAATCCTTTGTTTTTAAGCAGGGTTACAACTTTTTTTCTGCATTCAAATCTGTCTATTCCGGCAAACTCTCCTGCTTCATGCGTCATTGTTCCGTCGTCCGCTATAACTTTTATTGTTTTTAAGTTGTTGCGCAAACCTATTTCAAAATCGTTGACGTCGTGAGCAGGAGTTACTTTTAAAGCGCCTGTTCCAAAGGATACGTCAACATATTTGTCTTTTATAACGGGGATGTTTCTGTTTGTAAGGGGGAGTTTTACTTCGGTTTCTTTTAGATTTAAGTATCTTTCATCTTTCGGATTTATAGCTACTCCGGTATCTCCGAGCATTGTTTCGGGTCTTGTAGTCGCTACTATAAGACCGTCTTTGCTGTTTAAAAAAGGATAACGGATGTAATAGAGTTTGCCGTCTATATCCTGATGTTCAACTTCGATATCCGAAAGGGCGGTATGGCATCGCGGACACCAATTGATTATATAATTGCCTTTATATATTAGTTTTTCTCGATAAAGTTTTACAAAAACCTCTCTTACCGCATTGTAAAGCCCTTCGTCCATAGTAAAGCGTTCTTTGGACCAGTCGCAGGAGGCGCCGAGTCTTTTCATTTGTCGGGTTATTGCGCCGCCGTATTTTTCGCGCCATTTCCATACGGAATTTATAAATTCTTCTCTTCCTACTTGATGTCTGGTTTTTCCTTCAGCGGCAAGTTGTTTTTCCACAACGTTTTGGGTGGCTATTCCGGCATGATCTGTGCCGGGTATCCAGCAGACGTTAAATCCTTTTATTCTTTTGTATCTGCATAATATGTCTTGTAATGCGATATTTAAGGCATGCCCCATGTGTAAAACGCCGGTTACGTTCGGAGGCGGGATTACTATTGAAAAGCTTTCTCCTTTTTTTTCGGGATCTGCCGTAAAAAGAGATTCTTTTTGCCAGAAATCATACCATTTTTGTTCTACCTCTTTATATTCGTATCCTTTATTTTTTATGTCGGAACTCATAGATTGTTTATACTCCGCTTAATCTGTTTTCGTAAAACAAGGAGAAATTTTTATTTAAGTCTCTTACGCGACAAAGAGGTTTATTATAAGATTTCCCATTGCTTATGTTTGTAGAAATAAGGTCGGCTTACGATCGTCCCTGTTTATGTAGAGAAACCGGCTCGGATATTTTATTCGGTAAGGCTCTGTTCTATTATTTTTATCTCTTTTGAAACTACCTCTTCTATTGTTTTTTCCAATATCGGGTCTATTTTATCTGCAAAGAGTTTTTTTATAACCTTTTCCAAAGCCTGTTCAAAATCTTCTTGGCTTACTTTTATATCGTCCGTATTAATTTTTTTATCCGGTTTAACCGCCGAAGGCTCTATCAGGTTAGTCTTATCCGCCGGCTCTTCTACTGTTTTTTCCATTGCGTCTTCTATTGTTTCTTCTATAGGATTAACATCGCTTTTTTCTTCTTGGATTTTAACATCTTGGTCTTCCGAATCGGACATTGTAACAATATCTTTTAATATTATAACGTTGTTATTCATTATTTCCCTCTGCTTATAGTTTAATTATGAGATTTTTCATTTAGCTTTGTTTATATTTTTATCCGCATTATATCAAGTAAAAGAAGACTTTTTTATGCCGGAATATTTAAAAACGGATTGTTTAATACTATTGTTTTATCTCTTTGAGGTCCTAACGATATTATATATACCGGAGTTTCGGATAATTCTTCTATTCTTTTCAGGTAGTCTTTTGTACTTTGAGGCAGATTTTCATATCTATCTATTAAGGCAATATCTTCATTCCAGCCTGATATTTCTTCATATATTGGACTGCATTTTTTCAATATTTTACAGTCTGCAGGAAAATCTTTTATTACGCTGTTTTTATATTTATACCCCGTGCATATCATAAGGCTTTTTAATTCGCTCAAAACGTCAAGTTTTGTAATTGCAAGCCCTGTTAATCCGTTTAATTTAACTGCATTGTTTAAAATTACAAGATCAAGCCATCCGCATCTTCTTTTTCTGCCTGTAGTGGCGCCGAATTCCGCCCCTTTTTTTTGAATAAAATCTCCTGTTTTATCGAATAGTTCCGTAGGAAAGGGTCCTTCGCCTACTCTTGTGGTATAAGCTTTGGTTATTCCTATAACTTCGTCGATGCGTTTAGGACCTATTCCGGCTCCGGCGCATGCGCCGCCTGCTATGGTATTTGAAGATGTTACATAAGGATATGTGCCATGATCAATATCTAAATGCGTTCCTTGTGCGCCTTCCAAAAGAATTTGCCCGCCGTTTTTAATTAATTTATTTATGGCAGTAGAAGCGTCCGCAACGTAAGGAGCAAGTATTTTTGCATATTCGTTATATTCGGCAAATATTTCTTCTAATATCGATGGTTTAAGTTTTAAGAATTTTTCAATATAGAAGTTTTTTTCGACAAGAGCGGTTTTTAATTTTTCGGCAAATGCGGTTTCGTTTATAAATTCCGCAAAGCGTATTCCTGTTCTGGCGGCTTTATCTTCATAACATGGTCCTATGCCTCTGCCGGTAGTTCCTATTTTTTTATTCCCTTTTAGGTTTTCGCGTCCGGTATCTATAAGTTTATGATAAGGCATTATAACTTGCGCTCTATCGCTTATTATAAGGTTTTTTGGAGTTATGTTTATATTTTTTTGTTTTAGATATTCTATTTCTTCGATTAAGACTTTGGGATCCACTACAAGCCCGTTTCCGATTATGCAAATTTTTTTTTGCAGGATGCCGGAAGGGATAAGATGGCTTATAAATTGCTCGCCGTTTACAACCATTGTATGCCCCGCATTGTTTCCGCCTTGAAAGCGAACTACCGCATCCGCATTTTCAGCCAACAGATCGACAATTTTACCTTTTCCTTCGTCTCCCCATTGGGTTCCCGCTATTACTATATTAGCCATAATGTATCCTTTTTTTCGGTTTTATACGATTTTTAATACTTTATATCGAAAATTTTATAATTATGTTTCGGTTTGACAATGTTTAAATTCTGTTTAAAGCGCCCGCTTATATTGACGATTTTATTTGTAATTTTTTTTTATCCGTACAGCTTTATTTTGCCGCAAATTTTTTTCGGTATTTCAATTAAAATAAATTATAGTTTCTTGCAAACAATTTTAACGCCTTTTTCGGAAAAACTCCACTATAAGCTCTCGGCATTCCTCTTTCATAACTCCTT
>JAOZTP010000119.1 GCA_029939135.1 Desulfobacterales bacterium | reverse complement strand
CTTGTAGCTACATTCGGATGATCATCTCCGAGATTTTTAATATCCGAATTTAAAGCTTTTTGAGTCAGCTGTAACGCCGCAGAATAATTACCCAAATGCAAATTGAAAATTCCGGCTCTATTTAAAGCGTTTGAAATTTCGGAAGGGTTGTTTGCGGCTTTTGCAATTTGAATATATTTATCTGCATAGTTTAAACCTTTTTTATATTCCGCAAGCTCTTGGGTAAGGGTAAATATCTGAGAGTATAAAGAGGATAAAAGATTAAAGCTTGTTTGGGCTTCCGGGTCCTCAATTCTTTTTTCCAATCTTTTTAATTCCGTTAGCTTTGCGTTTATTGTAAGGGAGGTAAAAGAGGAGGTTTCTTTGTTTTGTTGAAGTAAGGTCGAAAAATTGTCCTGTTTTGATTCGGTTTTTAAGATTTGAGCGGTAAGTTTTATTGTAAGGCTTTGAAAAGACCAAAAATCCGGCATTTTTTTTATAAGTTTTAAAAGATGTTCATCTTCTGCAGGAATACAAACTATTAAAGCAATATCTTTTTGCGCTATAAGGTCTCTTCTATAATTTATGTCGTATATATCCTGTTTATCCAATAGATGTTGAAAATCGTCTATTATTAAAAATCCGTTATCCGTCTGCTTTATTTTTTCCATAAACTGCAGGTAATCCATATTTTTTGCAGAAAATATTTTGCAGCTTCTATTGGGATAAGCGTTTTTTAAAGATGTAATCGCCTCGTTAAACAGTTTCGTAATATTGCAGCGTATTATTATAAATTTAAAAAGCCCGCTTGCTACTGTTTTTAAAAGGCGGTTAAGATTTTTTTTATATTTATCCTCTTTAATTGACATATTTTTTGTATATATCGGAAGCCTCTATAATAGGATTAACCTTTTTATATGTTCCGTCATTATATTCCATTATAATAACCCTTGACAAAAGCCCTTGCAAAGTTTTGCTAAAAGGTATTTCCCCGTTGCTGTTTACAACCTTGTTTATTAAATCAAACTCTTCTTGCGTAATGCCCGTAGCATATAAATTGCCCAAATATTTAACCGCATCTTTAAAAGCTTTTTTGTTTAATACGATTTCTTCCGGCTCAAGTTCTCTAACCATTATCTCAATAATACGCAAAAGTTCGCGCGGCGAGCCTCCGCTTGTTGCAATTATATCTTCTACTAACTTTTCGTTTTCAAAAAGGGCTTTATCAACCCGCTTATATATATATTCTTTTAAAATTTTTATATTCTCTTTTATAGGCGCGCCAGTTTCTTTGTCCGCAAGCTTTATAAAAGGAAATCTTATTATTTCCGGTTCCATTGTCCGCAAAGCGCTTACCTGATGATGAAGCTCTATAGGCATTGTAATTAGCATGTTTGCCTTTATTTCTCTTATTCTTAAACCGTCGTCTATAATTATACGCTTGCGCAATTCTTCGGTTTGAACCTTTTCTATTCCGTCTATTATAAAAAGGATATCTTTTGCTATTTTTTCCTTTTCCATTTGTAAAATAGCCTCTCCTATAAACTCGTTAAACTTATCTTTAAGGTCCGAAAAATTATTTCTAAATATCATTCGCGCTTTTTCAGCATAAGAGCTGTTATACTTAAAAGCGGTTTTTAAGCTTCCCATAATCTTTATGAAACCGAGTAATCCTGCTTTGGCAGATATTTTAGTATCTATGCCTGCGGAATATTCCGCATTCTGGTTTGTTTCTTTTATTCTTTCCGTAAACCAGCTATTTAAAGAAGCTATAACATCGGTATCAATCGAGATTTTTTTTTGTTCCATCCTTTTTGATAAGCTTTCCGCCATAAATATAAGAATATCTACAAAATCGATATTGTTCATATCAAGGTCTTTATCCAAATCGCATTTAATACACAAATAGCTTTGGGGGTTTTCGATTTCCAAGGCAATTCTTTTTAACTCGGAACTTTTTCCGCTTCCATACATTCCCGCAAGAAATATAAGCTTTTTATTTTCCGTATTTTCTACAAGCTTATAAGGCTTTTTCGCGTCAAGTCTAAGGCTTCTTAACAGCCTGCTTTCTTTAAAACTTCCTCTTGCTTTGCTTAAATCGGTAAAAAATATATTATCCGGCTCTACCGGAACCCTATATTGAACCGCGGCGTCTATTTCATCTATTGTTGTCGCTTTTTTACTAACCATAATTAATCTCCTCGTTATCCATATACTTTTTTGCGATTATTTTTTATGTTAATAGATTTTATTATAAAAATCAGGTTAAGCCTGTTTATTATAAATTTACATAAAAACGGCAAGAAAAAAAAGAAAACTACAAATAAATATCTATTTGCCGCTTTATATCTCTGCTCCGTTACCCTATTTATTTATTGTAATTGCCGCCGGCAAATGATATTTTTTGCATAAATCAAAATCTATATTATTCTTCCGATGTATCGGTTGAAAAGCTTAAAAAGATAGCCGCAGATAATTTTAATAAACCCCAAGAGGATAAATTAAAAATATGCCGAAAAGAGAGGATATAAAAAAGATATTTATAATAGGAGCCGGTCCTATAGTAATAGGGCAAGCCTGCGAGTTTGATTATTCTGGAACTCAAGCTTGCAAAGCCTTAAAAGAGGAAGGTTATAAAATAGTTTTATTAAATTCAAACCCCGCAACCATAATGACAGACCCGGACCTTGCCGATTTTACTTATATTGAGCCTGTAACCTTTGAAGCCGCAAAACAAATTATAGAAAAAGAGAAGCCGGACGCTTTGTTGCCGACTTTGGGCGGACAAACCGCTCTTAACGTAGCGGTTGAACTCTCGGAAAAAAAGGTATTGGAAAAAAATAACGTAAAGCTTATAGGCGCTTCTTTAAAATCTATACAAAAAGCGGAAAACAGAGAACTCTTTGGCAAAGCTATGAATAAGATAGGATTAAGAATTCCGAAAAGCAGGATAGTTACAAATACGAAGCAAGCCTTTGAAGCGGCTAAAGAAATGGGGTTTCCTTTAATAGCGCGCCCGAGTTTTACGTTGGGAGGAAAAGGCGGAGGCATAGCTTATAACTCCGAAGAATTAGAGGAAATTACAAAAGCGGGTATAGAAGCAAGTATGATTTCGCAAATTATGTTAGAGGAATCGGTTTTAGGATGGAAAGAATATGAACTTGAAATAATGAGAGATCAAAATGATAATGCGGTAATAATATGTTCCATAGAAAATATTGACCCTATGGGAGTCCATACCGGAGATAGCCTTACGGTAGCCCCAGCTCAAACATTATCGGATAAGCAGTATCAACAATTAAGAGACGCATCTATTGCTATAATACGCGAAATAGGAGTTGATACCGGAGGCTCAAACGTTCAATTTGCGGTAAACCCGAAAAACTCGGATATGATAGTGGTTGAAATGAACCCGAGAGTATCCCGAAGTTCTGCGTTAGCCTCTAAAGCCACAGGCTTTCCTATTGCAAAAATAGCGGCAAAACTTGCCGTAGGCTACAATTTAGACGAAATAGAAAACGATATAACAGGCAAAACGCTATCAGCATTCGAGCCGGTTATAGATTATTGCGCTGTTAAAATACCGAGATGGACATTTGAAAAATTTCCTGAAGCCGAAGATTTGTTAACAACATCTATGAAATCGGTAGGCGAAACAATGGCTATAGGCAGAACGTTTAAAGAAGCTTTTCAAAAAGCTTTGCGTTCTCTTGAAATCGGCAGAAGCGGTTTTGGAAGCGACGGTAAAGATACGCCTCATTCTTTATCCGAAATAAAACAGAAACTTGCTGTCCCGAATTCCGAAAGAATATTTTATTTAAAAGAGGCTTTAACCAAAAAAATAAGCATAGAAGAGATATATAAACTTTGCGGGATAGACCCTTGGTTTTTATATCAATTTCAAGATATTGTTCAATATGAAGATATAATAAAAAAAGAGGGCGAGAATATATCCGCTAAAACTATAAAAGAGGCGAAAAAAAAGGGCTTTTCGGATGTTCAATTAGCTTTTCTTACGAGAAAAACAGAACCGGAAATAAGAAAAATAAGGCTTCAAGCAAAGATTGCTCCCGTATATAAACTTATAGACACATGCGCCGGCGAGTTTGAGGCGAAAACTCCATACTATTATTCAACTTACGAAGAGGAGAACGAAGCAAGAATAAGCTCTCGTAAAAAGATTATAATACTCGGCGGAGGACCAAATAGAATCGGGCAGGGTATAGAATTCGATTATTGCTGCGTTCATGCGGCGTATGCTTTAAAAGAAGAGAATATCGAAAGCATAATGATAAATAGCAACCCCGAAACCGTAAGCACGGATTACGACACATCCGACAAACTTTATTTTGAACCGCTTACAAAAGAGGACATATTTAATATAATCGAAATGGAAAAACCGGACGGAGTAATAATTCAATTTGGCGGACAAACTCCTTTAAACCTTGCCGATACTTTAAGTAAAGCGAAAATTCCGGTTTTAGGAACTTCTCCCAAAAGTATAGCGCAGGCGGAAAACAGAGAACTTTTTGCCAAAATGTTGGATAAGCTTGGTTTAATTCAGCCTAAAAACAAAACAGCTTATACAATTGACGACGCCATTAATATTGCCGAAGATATAGGATACCCCGTAATGGTAAGACCATCTTATGTATTGGGCGGTAGAGGAATGGAAAGAGTTTATAATAAAGAGGCGCTTAAAAACTTTTTGGAATTTACCGTAAAAAAAATGGATACAGGAGCGATTTTAATAGATAAATTTTTGGAAAACGCCGTAGAATTGGACGTAGATGCTATATCGGACGGAAAAACAACAATAATTGCGGGCATAATGGAGCATATAGAACAAGCAGGCGTTCATTCCGGCGATTCCGCATGCGTTATTCCGCCATATTCCGTAAGCGATAAAATAATAAAACAGATAAAAATATCTGTAAAGGCTATGGCAAAAGAGCTTAAAATTATAGGGCTTATGAACGTTCAATATGCTGTAAAAGAGAATATACTTTACATATTGGAAGCAAACCCCAGAGCCTCTCGCACAATACCTTTTGTAAGCAAAGCTTCAGGATTACCCTTTGCAAAGCTTGCCACAAAAACAATGATAGGAAAAACCTTAAAGGAACTCGGCTTAAAAGAGGAGCAAACTCCGCCCTATTATTGCGTAAAAGAGGCGGTTTTTCCATTTGACAGGTTTGAAAAAATAGACGCGGTTTTAGGTCCCGAAATGAAGTCCACCGGCGAAGTAATGGGCATTGACGCAGATTTGGGATACGCCTACGCAAAGGCGCAGTTTGCGGCGGGACAAAACCTTCCTTTATCGGGAGCTATTTTAATAAGCGTAAATGATAAAGATAAAGAAAAGGCGGCGTTAATAGCAAAAGATTTAAAAAATTTGGGATACAATATAATGGCTACCGCAGGAACGTCCGCTTATCTTACAAATAAAAAAATTATCAATAAGCAGGTAAATAAAATTTCTTTTAAAAGACCTAATCTTATAGACGCCATAAAAAATAACGAAATACAATTGATAATAAATACCGCATCCGGCGGAGTTTCAAAAGAGGACGGAATTAAAATAAGACGCTCCGCTTTAAAATTTAAAATACCATATACAACAACAATAGCGGGCGCTCAAGCAGTATGCAAAGCGCTTAAATCTTTAAAAGAAAAGCCAATGGAGGTTGTCTGCATACAAGCCTATAACGCCCTTTTTGCAAAAGAGGCAAGCTATCCGCATAGAAAGATTATGGAATAGGCTTGCTTGCTTCCGTTTACAATTTAAGATGCAAAGTTTACCGTAAATTTTGTCATAGCTTATCGGTTAATCATATAAATCAACGATTATGCAGTTATGAGATTTTTTTTCTTCGCTTGTTGACATTACATGGTAAAAAACTTTTTTCCTGTTATGTCGAGCGTAGCGAGAAATCCCTTTATTATTTCCTCTACATTTTTATAATTGGCTTTTTAATTGTCGGCGTTTTATATGAAAAAAACTTGTAAATAAGGATAAATAATTATAAGGATATTTCGATTTACTTTTTGCCCTCGTAGCTCAGGGGATAGAGCAAAGGATTCCTAATCCTTGCGCCGCAGGTTCGATTCCTGCCGGGGGCAT
>JAOZTP010000118.1 GCA_029939135.1 Desulfobacterales bacterium | reverse complement strand
TAAAAACACAAACGTTATTGATGATTGGATATGGGTAACTCTTAATTATGTTTACGAAATATCAATTGAACGCTGGCAATTGATACAATCCAGTCTGCGATAAGATTAAGACGCTTGCATAACAAAGCAGTTTGTTGGTTGGCAAGACGGATAATAAGTCGAGGATTAAAAATTTGAGCGCTTAACGCAGTCAGCGATAAAACCGAGAAGTTATCTAACGAAATTTAACCCAAAAAAGTATGACGAAATTTCGGCGGATAACAAAGCTTATTCATAATGCTACAAAAAGAACCGGACTATACAGAATGGATGTGTTTAACGCTAACGAATTATTGGCTACTTTTAACGGAACCGTATATAGAAAAGGATAATTGAATTTTAATTCAATGTATTATATATCCGATAGAATAAATGGAGTTTCGCCGGAAAGAGAGGGAGCATGCGACTTCTCTTTTTTTCCATTTCAATGATTGATGATAACGAAACAAAGGAAACCGGAATGAAAATTTATAAGTATCCGTCTGAAATCGCTCAAAAGAAATTAAATGAGATTATAAACAGAGACGTAGGCTTTTCGGAAAAAAATATAGCCGCCGTAACCGATATTATAAATAATGTAAAAAAAAATGGGGACGACGCATTAATAGGATATTCGATGCGTTTTGATTTATGCAAAATGGATGTCTCTTCTTTAACCGCAAGTAAAAAGGAGATGGAAGAGGCAAAAGAGTTTGTAAGTAAAGATTTTTTAACTTCTCTTGATATTGCAATCGATAAGATAAAAAGATTTCATGCTCGGCAGGTTGAAAAGTCATGGATAGAAACGGAAGAGGACGGAATTATAACGGGGCAGCTTGTTAATCCGGTAGGTTCTGCGGGAATATATGTTCCCGGAGGCAAGGGCGGAAAGACTCCTTTGGTTTCATCTGTATTGATGGGAGCGCTTCCGGCTAAAATAGCGGGAGTGAAAAATATTGTTATGGCTACTCCGCCAACCGAAAACGGAACTGTAAATCCGTATCTTTTAGCGGCGGCGGACAGAGTGGGAATAGACGCCGTTTTTAAGGTTGGCGGCGCTTGGGCTATAGCGGCTATGGCTTATGGAACCGAAACTATTAATAAGGTTGACGTTATAGCGGGACCCGGAAATGTTTATGTAACTATTGCAAAAAAACTTGTATCCGGCGCGGTAGGAATTGATATGGTTGCGGGACCGTCCGAAATACTTGTTGTTGCAGACGGATCGGGACCGTCCGAATTTACGGCGGCGGATCTTCTTTCGCAAGCGGAACATGACGTTAAAGCATCGGCAGTTCTTATAACCGATTCCGAAAAGTTTGCAAAAGATACGGCTTACAATTTGTCTTTGCAGATAGAGAAGCTTTCCCGCAAAGATATAGCGGAACAATCGATTAAATCTTACGGAGCCGCTTTTGTAACCGAAGATATTGAAACCGGAATAAAGCTTGCTAATTTAATAGCGCCGGAGCATCTGCAACTTTGCGTCCAAAATCCTTTTGATTATATAGGAAAAATAAAAAACGCAGGCGCCTTATTTATAGGAGAATATACTCCCGAACCTGTAGGGGATTATATTGCGGGACCTAATCATGTTTTGCCTACTGCAGGAGCCGCAAGATTTTCTTCGGGGCTTTCCGTAGCAAACTTTATTAAAAAAACTAATCTTATAAGCTACCGCCAAGCCGCATTTAATAAAGAGGCAAAACATATAATAAGACTCGCCTCTACCGAAGGGTTGGACGCTCATATTAATTCCATAAATATAAGATGTCGATAATTCTGCGGATTTGATTTTTTTGATTGTAAGAACTTAAGCAAAACGGATAAAGGTATATACAACCTTTTTATTTTGCGTTTTTTTTCTTGTTTGGGTTGACATTCCTATATTTAATACAATTATATCTTAAAATATTAGAATGCCGATTAAATCGCAAGGCGCTATTATAAACAAAGGATTATTAAAATAATTAAGGAATTGCTCGCTTTGCTCGAAACGACAGGAAGCGCTTTTTTGTTTGTAGTTGCAACGAGCGTAGCGAGGAGAAATCCATTAATTAAAAAAAACAATTATTTCGGAGGAATAATGAGCAGCGTAAAAAAACATGAATTTAAAACTGAAATCCGTCAGATTCTTAATTTACTTATAAATTCTTTATATTCCCATAAAGAAATATTTTTAAGAGAATTAATATCAAACGCATCCGATGCTATAGATAAACTTAAATTCACATCCCAAACGGATGCGGATATAATAGAAGCGGATACGGAGTTTAAAATCAAAATAAAAGCGGATACATTTAACAATACTATTGAAATAACAGATAACGGAATAGGCATGACTTATGACGAAGTTATGCAAAATATCGGCACTATAGCAAAAAGCGGAACTATAGAATTCTTAAACTCTTTGAAACAATCAAATAATAAAGAGGCAATTTCGGCAGAGATGATTGGACAATTCGGAGTCGGATTTTACAGCGCATTTATAGTTGCGGAAAAAATAACCTTGATTACAAAAGCCGCAAAAGATCAAAAAGGGGTTAAATGGGAATCTTCCGGAGACGGATCATATACAATAGAAGAGGTTGAAAAGGAAAAAAGAGGAACCTCGATTATTCTTTATTTAAAAAAAGTCGATAAAAACGAAGAAAGTTTTACGGACGAGCTGACAATAAGAAGAATCGTAAAAAAACATTCGGACTTTATAAGGTACCCGATAGTAATGGACGTTGAAAAGGAGGAGCCTGTAAAAAATCCGGTGTTGGATCAAGACGGAAAACCTATTGAAGGGCAAACCGAAAAGGTAATTAAAGAAGAAACCTTAAACTCTATGAAGGCTATATGGGCTAGAAACAAACAGGATGTAACCGAAGAAGAATATACGGAGTTTTATAAGCATATAGCTCGCGATTGGAATCCTCCTTTGGCAAAACTTCATTTTAAATTGGAAGGCGCAACCGAATATGACGCCCTTTTGTATATCCCTTCAAAAGCCGCCGCAGACCTTTTTCAACAGAACAAAAAACACGGAGTTAATCTTTATTCAAGACGCGTCTTTGTAATGGAGGACTGCGAAGAGCTTATGCCCTCATATTTCAGGTTTATAAAAGGAGTCGTTGACGCGGCGGACCTTAATCTTAATATTAGCAGAGAAATTTTGCAGCAAGACTTTCTTATAAAAAATATCAGAAGAAATCTTGTGAAAAAAATATTCGAGCTTTTATCCTCTCTCGAAAAAGAAAAATTTATCTCTTTCTACGAAGAATTCGGAAACGCTCTTAAAGAAGGAATTCATACGGATTGGGAAAACAAGGATAAAGTAGCCGATTTAATAAGATATAAAACCACAAGATCTGAAGACAAGTTGATAAGCTTAAAAGAATATGTGGAAAACATGAAGCCGGATCAAAAAGATATTTATTATATTACCGGCGAAAACCTATCAATGCTGATCAACAGTCCCCATATAGAAAAGCTTAAAGATAAAGATTATGAAGTTCTGCTTATGACCGACCCTATAGACGAATGGGTTGTTCAGGCTCTGACCAAATATGACGGCAAGCCTCTTAAAAGCGCAGAAAAAGGGGATATTGATATAGAAAACAAAGAAGAGGAAAAAGAGACCGAAGAAACAACCGATAAAACAAAAGATTACGACGAGCTTTTCAAACATATAAAATCGGAACTTTCCGATAAAATTAAGGATGTGAAAGCTTCGATAAAATTAAAAGATTCTATATCTTGCCTTTCCGGAGACACTTATGATATGAGCGCATATATGGAAAAAATTATGCAAGCTTCGGGACAAAAGATGCCGACTGCAAAAAGAGTTCTGGAAATTAATGTAAATCATTCGGCTTTTGAAAAAATAAATAACGTATATAAAAATAATAAAGAATCCGACGATATTAAAACAATCATAAAGGTTCTTTACGATTTGGCGATAATCAGCGAAGGAGGGAAAATTGATAATCCTTCCGAATTTAATACAACAGTAGGCAAGCTAATGGACTATTCCTTGCAGTCTAATAAATAGA
The DNA here is from genome assembly GCA_029939135.1 of Desulfobacterales bacterium. Classification (GTDB taxonomy): domain Bacteria; phylum Desulfobacterota; class Desulfobacteria; order Desulfobacterales; family JAFDMD01; genus JAFDMD01. The sequence continues at coordinate 2,057 of JAOZTP010000118.1, read as the reverse complement.
ACAAGCGCTTTTTGTTTGTCATTTTGGCGAGCATAGCGAGGGAAAATCCCTTTATTAAACTCAAACAGGCAAAAAATATAAAAGCGATAAAATTTCGGTTTATAACAAAGCAGTTTGTTCGGTTGCAAGGCGAATAAAATTTTTAACGCAGCAAGCGGGCAAAATACAAAGTTATAAACCGAAATTTAAATAGAGGAAGCTATATGGCAATAGACATAAAAATAATTCAAGATTTTAAACTGTTTAAAGAATTAAATGATAAAGAATTGGAACAGCTCGCTTCAATTATGGATATTACAGCCGTTAAAGAAGGAGAAACCATAGTAAGCAAAGGGGAAACCGCTCATACCTTATATTTTATACTAAAAGGAAGCTTTATGATTCACTTTAATAGCGGAAAAGCTTTTACCCTTAATAAAAAAGAGGATATAATAGGATGGTCAACTTTGGTAACCCCTTTTAACTATACGGGAAATGTAACGGCTTTAACCGCAGGCAAACTAATCTCGGCGCAAGGCAACGATTTATCGATGCTTATTCAAAGCGATTCGGAACTAAGCGGCAAAATAATGAAAAAAATCAATTCCGTTTTATCCGAAAGAATGAATCATGCTAAAAAATTCAGTAAAACCAAATAAAGACGGAGATATAAAATGTGTGAAGCAAACGCTTATATAATAGAAAACGGCGAAGAAAAAATAATTTTGGAATCTGTAGATACGCTTGAGCCTTTTGAAAACGGGGTAAAGCTTACCAGCATATTCGGAGAACAAAAATTTTTAGACGCTTATGTTCATTCTTTATCCCTTATAGAGCATAAAATCTTTTTAAAAAATAAATAACAATAATAAAGTTTCTCGCTTCGCTTTACGGAGAAATATCATAATTGTCCTAACTGTAATTGATTGTCCTATTTAAATGAAAGTAACAATAGCGCAAACAGCCGGCTTTTGTATGGGAGTGAGCAGAGCGGTTAATATGGCTCTTGCGACGGCTAATCAGAAAAAAAAAAAACCGGTTTATACTTACGGTCCTCTTATTCATAACCCGCAGGCGCTTCAATTTTTAAATGAAAAGGGAATATCCATATTAAAAAATATTCCTAAAGCCGGAACCGGCACGGTTATAATAAGAGCCCATGGCGTTCCTCCTTCCGATAAACAAACAATCGAAAAAGCAGGTTTTAATCTCATAGACGCCACCTGCCCCCGCGTAGTAAGAGTGCAGACAATCATAGCCAAACATCGAAAACTCGGATATACTTCCATAATATTCGGAGACGAAGAACACCCGGAAGTAAAAGGGCTTATAGGCTGCGCCGGAAACAAAGCGTTGGTAATAAACCGATTATCCGAACTTGACAACCTGCCGATTTTTAAAAAAGCGGTAATAGTAGCGCAAACCACTCAGGATTTGTATCAGTTTGAAGAAGCCGTAAAAATTTCAAAAAACAGATTTCCTCATTATAAGATATTTAATACAATATGCGATTCTACAAGAAAACGTCAGGAAGAGATTAAAAAACTTGCGGGATCGGTTGACGCCGCCATTGTTATAGGCTCTTATAATAGCGGCAATACATGCAGACTGGCAGAAATAGCATCTCAAACCGGCAAGCCCTCTTTTCATATAGAAACCGAAGCCGACATTGATTTCTCTATTATTGCGCGCTTTAAACATGTAGGGGTTACCGCAGGCGCTTCAACGCCGGACAGGGTTATAAAAAGCGTATGCAAAGCCATAGAAAAAAAATTATGAATACCGAAAATTCAGATAACCGATTAATCGAAATTCCAATAGAAGACGTTTTGGATCTTCATCATTTCAACCCGAAAGATATATCCTCGCTTCTTGAAAACTATCTTTTGGAATGTATAAAAAAAAAAATATTTTCGGTAAGGATTATACACGGAAAAGGAGCCGGGATATTAAAAAAAAGGGTCCTTGCTTTTTTGGATAAAAGCCGAATGGTTTTATCATACTCCGCAGCCCCCGGCGAAGCCGGAGGCTGGGGCGCTACAATAGCGGAATTAAATTCCGGTTTTTTAAAATAAAAA
>JAOZTP010000117.1 GCA_029939135.1 Desulfobacterales bacterium | reverse complement strand
GCTTTGCCATTCTTTTTTAGCATATAATAAGGCTTTTTCTTTATCTTGTAAGCTTTTTTTAGCGTAAGCATATGAGGCGTTCGGAAAGAATTTTAAGGGGCTTTTGTTTCCTTGTAGAAATAGGAGGAGAAGATTTAAAAGCGTTTTTTCGGCGTCCTTTTTTAAAAGGCTTGGGTCAAAGGCATATATTTGTGTTTGATTTGGGTTGTAGGGGTTTTGTCCTATTAGTTTTACGTTGTATGTCTCGTTTGGTTTCGCGGCTTTTAATATCAGATGATCTATCCAAGCTTCTATTTTATCTATGGGTCTGATTTTTCCGTATCTGTATTTTATTATGTTGTCTCCGTATATGGACGCAACTCTGGCAGATAGGGTAATTGTTTTTATTTCGGTTTTTATGTTTAAGTAAGTCGGGCTTTTTTCTTTTGTAATTTTTTTTATTATTTTAAAAAATTTATCTGTTTTAAAGAGCAGTTCCGTATATATCGCATCTCCTATTGCGCCATAAGGCAGGATGCCGGAGGCTTTTATAAGATTGTTTAATTCCTTGTTTTTAAGGGTAAATTTTTTTTCTATTACTGTGTTTTCTAATTTGTATTTATCAAGCCCTGCGATGTCGAAGTTTTCGCTTTTATCTATTGTATCGAAATAGTTCGGTAAAAAAACAGATAAGCGTTTGTTTGCAAAATATTTTGAAGGGTTTGAAAAGAATTTTTTTAGCTCCTCTATATGAATTATGTTGTTATGCGGTTTTATACCCGGTAGTTTTGTAGGGGCAAAATTTTTTATTTCTTTTTTAAAAAGGGATTTCGCCGCATTAAATTGGGTTGTAGAATATGTAAATAGTTTATCCGTATTGTTCGGATTGAAATAATCGGCGGAAAAGGGCTGAAGCTTATGCTTTGTTATTATGTGATTTTTTATATCGGAGTTGTCCGACATGGCAAAGCCGTCTTCAATGTAATTGATAAGATCCGATACAAGAGTAGAAGGGGGCAAGGTTTTGGCGCTGCGGATGTCTTGTCCTATGTAGCTTATATATAGTTTTTTTTGGGCGCAAAGCAAGGCTTCTAAAAAGAGGTATTTATCTCCGTTTCGTTTTGATTTGTCGCATGGTTGCGGGTTTGCCGCAATTATATTAAAACCTGTTTGATTATCCTGTCTCGGAAAGCCGTTTTCGTTAAGCCCTATGAAGCATATAACCTTGAATGGTATGCCTCGCATCGGCAGAGCCTCGCAAAAGGTTGCCTTGCCTGTTAAAAAGCCGTAATCCGCTTTTTTGTCCGTAAGTTTTTCGGTCAGATACGTTTTTATGGTTTCTATTCCGATTTTATCTTTATATTGAGCGGTTTTTTCTATTTGCATTAAAGCCGCCGCCGCATTGAATATAACTTGAGCCTCTTGTTGATTTGCGTCTGTTATTTGGAAAAAATCGTTTATTATTTCGTTTATTATTTGCGCCCATTGATTGAGCCGGTAGTTTTGAGATAATTTATCCGGCAGGGACGCAAGCTTGCAAAAAAAATTAAAAAATTTTTCTGCAGCGGCTACGGTATCCGCTTCTAATATAAACCTATCAAAGCCCGCCTCCCATGTATTTTGATCCGATTGTGGAACCCCGAAGTATTTTGCTTTATGCTTTCCGTTTATTCCCCATTTTATTTCGGTTTTTTTTATAAGAGAATATATTTGTTCTATTTGACGGTTGTCTATTTCAAATTTGTTTTTAATGGCTGTTGAGGCAAGTATTGCAAAAACGGCAGACGGTTTGTATCTGCTTTTGTATGTATCTAATATTAAAAAAAATGTTTGTATTAACTTGCTTGAAGAGGCTATATTTCTGTCTGCTATGCCGTATGGAATTTTTTTCGATTTTTCTTCCGGAGTATCAAAAACCGCGTCAATGTAAGAAGAATATAGCTCTATGTTCGGGGTCATTATCATGATATCCGACGGTTTTAAGGAGGGGTCTTTTTCAAACATATAAAGAAGGTTATCATGTAGGGTTTGGATTTCTCTTATATGGCTGTGGCAGGAATGAACGGCAATTGATTTATCCTTTTTTGACACTATTTTTTTTGCGGCGTTTTTCTCTTTTTGAGTAAGGTTGAAGATGTCCGCCTGTATTGCGGTTAGCATGCCGTTTTCCTGCGGTTTTTGAAAGGAGTTTATTTCGTTTGTTTTTTGATGTTCTATTATAAGTTCTATAAATTGTTTTCCTGATGTTCCCATAGATGCAAGCAGGCTGTTTTGGCGTTGAACATGTATATCTGTATCCTCTATTGCGATGCCTTTTTTTATATATATTTTTTTGGTTTTTCCTATCTGCTTATCCGATAGTATGTCTCCCCAATATTGGCAAGAGGGGTTTAATATGAACAGGTTTATTTGGCAAAATTCAGAAAGGGCGGATATTATTTGAAAATAGATTGGAGGAAGCGTGGTTATCCCGAAGATTGATACCCTATCCGGCATGGTTTGCGGGTTATATACGGGGTTTTGTATAAACTTTTTTCCTATATACGCCCTATGATCTTTGTTATTTGCGGTAAGATTTTGCCATAAAATAGCCTGCCAGTCATTATGTTTTTTCTTTTTTTCCCAGTCAAATATTATATGGGGTCTGTAAAGGAGGTATTGATCGAAGGTGTCTGCAATTTTTTCGGAAAGTCTGTATAGTTTTATTTTTTGTTCCGGCAGAGCGAAATTCGGTTTTTCTTGATTGCCAAGATACGATTTTATCTCTTGAAATTGGGGCTTATCAATAAGTTTTGTAAGAAGCGACATTATTTTAAATGTTAATATTTCGGGAGTAAATATCAAGGATTGCCGCTGATGCAGGTTTATAATTTGATCTATGAATCGGTTGGGAAATAGAAAGGAAAAGTTGGCGCAGATTCCTATTTTTTCCGCTATTTTTAATGAAAGCCACTTTGCCATGCCGAGACTTTGAACTACTATTGTCTCTTTTTGAAACGGACTGCCGCAATTATTATTTTTTAAAACGGATATTATATTGTCTAATAGTTTTTCCGTTTTGTTGCTGTAATAGACGTTTATAATTTGGCGCGTTATTATTTTGCCTCCTTGATTTCCAATAGTTTGTTTCCGATGTTTTGCGCAATGGAAGCGTTCACTATCGCCCCTTTTTTTATTACTATGTTTTTACAGGTTATTTTGCCGGAACATTTTCCGTCTGCCAGTATTATAATCTCTTTCCCCGCGTTTATTTCTCCTTGAAAATCTCCGCCGATTATAACGGTTGCGGAGTTGATATTTGCGGTTGCTTTGCATCCTTTTGCTATTGTAAGGCTTTTGGTTTTTAAGGCGCCGGAAATGACGCCTTTTACTATTAATTCGCTTTTGGAATATATTGTTCCGGTTATTTTTACGTCTTTATTTATAATCGAAATATTTTTATTTTTTTCAATCATTATTATAGAGTCCTTTTTTCGATTTCAAATTCAGTTTCAGGCTCGGTTTTAAATTTTTCTAAATTATAAGAATAGTTGCGCATTTTCGGATTAATGAGTTAGATCGAAAAATTTTTTGCAAATATTAGCTTTCCTCCTGTGTTGTATGCAAATATGGAAATTTTTTTAAAATTTTCAGGAGGCTCTTTAATTTCGGTTGTAAACTCGGCATCTTTTAGGCAGTTGATGATAAATTTTCTGCCTTCTTTATAAGAGGCGGGTTTATCGCCAGCTAATTTACAATCAGGTATTGTTGTCCAAGTATCGCTATTATCTTTTTCTCTTTTCATTATTATGAACATATAGCCGCTTACGGGATCCAGATTTTGAGATATATTTTTTATTTTAAATTTTATATTTAGGTTATCGCTGGTTTTATCTGTAAAAATTTTTAAATCGTTTATAATAACGAACTTATTGATAGGTAGAAGGTTTTGCTCTTTCGGATTATTTTTTTCTTCCGCCAGTACTAACTGGGTTAAAAGTATCTCTTTTTCCTCCTTTAGCAGATCAACTTTTTTTTCCAAAGTATTTATATCGGATTTAACAATATTGTCTTTGTTTAATTCGGCTTTATATAAAAATGCAAATAATCCGAAAAGTAGAAGCGAAGATATAAAAAGAAAAAGAGATAACACAATAAGCGTTTTAAAGCGTTTTATAACAAATGTTTTGCCATGGTTTCCTATAAAAAGGATTGACCAATGCTCCTCCTCTTTTTTTTGTTTCGGGATTTTAGAACTTTTTAAAGTTTTCTCCATCCTTCTCGATAAATTTTCCATTCATTATTCTCGCGTATTAAAGTAATGGTTTTTATTCCTTTTGCTTGATAAGCATCGGATTTGTATTTTTGCATAAAGGTAACTATACATTGATTATTTTTTATGGCGCTTTTTATATTTTCCGCGGTTACCTGTATAAATTTATACTGCTTGTTTATTCTTTGTTTATTTTTAAGCCATGCTTTGCGGTTCATATCGCCAAATTTGAATTTTTCGGAATAGCATTTTGCATAGGAGTTAATATCTTTTGCAGACCATGCCTCAAGCCAAAAGTCTATCCTTTCCTTTACCGCAGCCATTTCGGTCTGTTGGCTTGTTTTTCGGATAAGTTTTTTATAAGCTGTTATAAGTGCGGGTCCTTTTTTTGTTTCTGTCGAACTTTTGGTAATTTCAAGGGATTCTTCCGATATTATAATCGGTTTTTTACAGTCAAATTTTATAAATTTTTTTTCTTTTCCGGTATATATTCGTTCGCTGTTGTTTTTAAATTTTATATATTTATCAAATACCGCAATATAAAAGTCTTTATGTTTTAATATTAAAATATCATCCTGTTGAACGGAATTTAATATTTCATTTTTTTTTGAATTTTTTCTATAGCTAACCCATTCGCTCCACCATGTTATATCAGGTAAAAAATCGGGGCTGTAGAAGCTTAAATAGTTCTGATATGTTCCGCTTTCAATCGCCTTGTTTGTTTTAGAAATTAAGGTTGCTATTTTTTTCGCTTCTTTTTTGTATGAATTTTCTCTTATGTAGTTAATTTCATCAACTACTATAATTGGGGTGTCTTTAAGGGTTATATATTTTTTTAGTTTGCCTAAAATGTTATTATCCACTACTACGCAGCCGTTCGAATCTCTCGGTTTTATTTCTTTATTAGCGCCATGAAGCCATATGGAGCTTCCGCCGATTTGCAAAAACCGGTCTAAAGAATTAGGGAAATCCATAGAGAATGCGCCATCTCCATAAATAGCCGCAAGTTGTTTTGCCTCGTATTTATGGTCGAAAAAATAGATTCCTTCGGGCGTTTTTTGATCTCCTTGAAATACTTTTGCCCCTTTTACTTTTCCGGTAGAGCAGCGAGTATTTAAAATTTGTTCGTATGAGGAGCCGTCATAAGAATATAGATAAAGGGTTTGGCTGTTTTTTTCTACTAATATAAAATAGGATGTATCCTTTTCGGGAGCGGATACAAATATATCGGGGATTTTTTTGCCTAAAAAGTTAATATCGGCGAATGCGTCCGAACATATAGGAGAAAATAAAAAGTGCAACAATAGGAGTCCAATTAGGTGTAAGCGTATAAAGCGAAACAAAATATTTTCCTTTTTTTTATGTTTGCGGTTTTCATAGAAAAACTTTTCAGCTTAAGGCGGATTGAAATTTTCATTCAACTATAGACTTAACAAAAAATCGTTTTTTCTACGGAGCCCATGCTAATAGTTCGTTAATATTATTCCAAATTTTTAATTCTACATTGTCCGGAGCGTCATTTCCGTCAATGATTAAAATTTGTTCCTCGTTTTTTAATTTATTAAAAGCCTTAAAATATGCTTCTCTTACTTTTTGCATATTTGTTATATTTTCGTATAACTCAAGAGGGCTTCCTTTTTTTTTTAATCTGTTAAAAGCGATTTGGGGTTCGGTATCTATAAATATGTTTATGTCTGGCCTAATTGTCTGAGCGCTTATAATGTTTGCGTCTATAATTTTTTCCATTTCCATATAATGGCTCTGATAAGCATAAGAGGAAAAGTAGTATCTGTCGCTTATAACGTTTATTCCCTCTTTTAACATACTTATTATTCCGTTTATGTCGTTTAGCAGGTGATCGATTCTATCCGCCGCAAAAAGTAATGCGATTGTTTTATTATCTGCTTTTATTCTTCCGGTCATCATTTGTCTTGCCAACGAGCCTATAGGACCGTCCGTAGGCTCGAATGTCTTA
>JAOZTP010000024.1 GCA_029939135.1 Desulfobacterales bacterium | reverse complement strand
TGCATTTTCTTAATTTAAAATGTTTATCTATAAATCTTAATGTCCGCTTTACTGCGGAAGCGGAGGCAAAGGGACCAAAGTATGTTGCGCCGTCTTTTTTTATTTTTCTTGTTATTGAAAGGCGGGGCCAAGCGCTGTTAATATCTAACTTTAGGCAGGGATAACGTTTGTCGTCTTTTAATATTACGTTGTATTTCGGTTTGTAGCGTTTTATCAGATTGGATTCTAATATTAACGCTTCCTGTTCCGTTTTTGTAAGGATAACTTCAAAATCGGATATTTTTTTTATGAGCAGTTTTGTTTTTAAGTCATGCTTTGTCGAATTATTAAAATATGAGGATAATCTTTTTTTCAAGTTTAAAGCTTTGCCTACATATATTATAACCTTTTTTTCATCCTTCATCAGATAAACGCCGGGTTTATCCGTTATGTTTTTTAATTTTTCGGTTATGTTATTTGAAGCTTTCACTTGTTTAAATTTCGCCGTATAACTTTGTGCTTTGCCCGTTTGCGGCGTTGAAAAAATTTTCTAATCCTCGAAATACTCCATGTATTCCTGCGGTTAAAAATTTTTTGTGCCTTGCAAACAAACTACTTTATTATACCCCGAAATTTTATCATCCTTGTTTCCGGTTAATTATTGTTAATAATGAAGCGTTTCCGAAATTAGATTGTATGCAAGCTTGCATGCGGTTTTGGCTACGGTTTTTCTTGCGGATGTAAAACGGTCATCCATGAATCCGGGCTTCCATTTAAATGTATGAAGCTCGTCTGATGTCGTCAATAAGGAGCATACTTTAATTTTTTTAAATTTTCCTGCAGAAAAAAGAGCCGAAGCCTCCATTTCTACCGCTTTTGCCCCTTTTGCCTGATATTTTTTTACTTTTCTTATTGTTTCTCTGTATATTGCGTCCGCTGTCCATATATCCGTTTTGTGATATTGTTTTCCGCTCTTGATTAAGGATTTTTCAAGGCTTTGAAAAAGATCGGCATCTGGAAAAGCAACCTGTTTTCCGCCGTAATCTTTAGATGTTCCTTCGTCTATATATGCGGATTTTGGCAAAATTATGTCTCCTATTTTCACATCTCTACATATTGAACCGCACCATCCGATAAATATTATCTGTTTTACTCCGTATAAGATTAATTGTTCCAAAAGCATAACCGCATAAGGAGCGCCTACAAAGGGGCCGGTTACGGATATATTTTTAAATTCTTGAGTTCCGATATAAATTCCGCTTATATCGAATTTTTTTTTAGACATATCCGCTTTTAATATGTCGCATACCGCATAAAGATCTGGCCATGTCGCAGTCATTAAGGCAACCGGAGCAAGCGGCGGTATTTTTCCGCTTTTTATCGGATTTACTATCGGGCTATCCGAATTTTCGGGATTCATTTTTTATTTATCCATTTTTCATTATTCGGTTGAGGCTTGAGACGTCATCTCTTCTTTTATTTCGTCTATAACGTCGTAAAGCCATAATAAATCTTCTACGGTCAGTCTGCCCGCCTTTATAAAGCTTAGCTGATCGCTATTTTTTTTTTTAACGGCTCTGGGTCCTATCTGAACCTTTGCCTCTCCTTTTCTATATTTATTTATAGATACTATAAGTCCGGTTTCTTCGCATTCCCATTTTTTTATTATTTTATCTTTTGAAGCGTCAAAGGGCATTTTTTTCTCCTTTTAATTTGTTTAATTCTTGTTCTAATTTTATCATTTTTCTTTTTAATTCGGTTCCTCCTCCGAATTTGCCTAATGAACCGTCCGATTTTATTACTCTATGACAAGGGATAATTATAGGAAAAGGGTTTTTTGCCAAAGCGTTTCCTACAGCGCGCCAGGCTTTTGGCTTTTTTATTTCTTGAGCTATATCTTTATAAAAGCAGGTTTGAGAAAAGGGAATTTCCGCAGTTTTTAAAAGAACTTTTTTATAAAAAGGGGGCAGATTATTTAAATCAAGCATATCCAAATCTATTTTTATAGAGATTTTATTATTAAAGTAGTTTTTAATTTCGGAAGCGATTTTTTTTGCTTTTACATTCCTGTTATCTTCAATGGAATCAAAATCGTAAAAAATTTTTTCGATATTTTTTTGAGGCAAAAAAGCCTGTTTTAGAACAAAAGGCTTTTTTGTAAAAAGAATGCCGCAATATCCGAATGCCGTCTTTATAATAAGATGATAAAGCATAAATAAATCTCCCGAATCAATTATGGATGGATATAAAAGGCAATGTAAGCGCTAAAGGGATTTCTCCCTTATGCTGAAATAACAGGAAGTGAATTTTTCTTTAAAAAAACCGTTAATTATCGGCGGTATAAAAACTGCCGATAATTACGGTTCGCGTAAATAAATTAATTTTCTTCTATTGTGATGGCGTCGGTTTCGCAAACCTCTACGCAGCTTTCACAACCAAGACATTCTTCCGCATTTACTGGAACGGATTTTTCATCCTGCATTTCAAATACTTCTACGGGACATACGTCAACGCATTCTTCGCAGCCTTCGCATTTTTTCGGATTAACTATTGGATTAAAAGCCATTTTTTTCTCTCCTTTCTTTTTTTATAAAAATATATAAAAATTTAAATGTTGCAAGTCTCAATCATAGAGCATATTTTTTTGAAAACATCGGTTAGTCTTAAAATTCCGACTATTTTATTATTTTTTTCACCCGCAGTTACAAGAATAGAATGATGTTTTCCGATTAACAAATGATGAATACCATAATCTAACGTTCTATTTTCCTCTATATAATCCCCTTCCGAAGGAGCATACATAAAATCTTTTACCTTTTTAGCCGAAGCCTTTTTGCAAATATCATCCAAAGGTTTATTCCAAAGATCATATTGCATAAGAATGGGTTTTAAAAAACTTGCGTCAAAATATCCGCCGGATAATTTTTCCATTTCGCTTTCGTTTTCAATATATTTAGGCTCTAAAGCCTTCAATATGTCAAACTGGCTTAATTTCCCTACAACATCTCCTCCATTGTCTAACACAAGAATCGCCCTAAAAGCATATTTGTTTTTAGTATAAGAATTTTGGGCTTTTTTTAATTCCATAACCGCTTCAAAAAGAGTAGCATCTTCCGAAACCGAGGCATACTCGGATATGGGTATCATTATATCTTTTACATAATAATTTTTCATAAAATCCTCCTATTAAGCTTATTATAAGGCTTATTTTCAAAAAACTTCCATTATCTTAATTAAAAATTTGCGTCAAGTTATATTCTTATTAATGTTCCGTTCTATTTTATATGTTTTAAAAAAGGCTTGCCAGTTATTTAAAAATAATTATAAATAGACTTTGATAAAAAAGATTTTAAGTTTAACGCTTTCTATTTTAAATGGCAAATTATGATAAATAAATATTTTATAAAAAAAAGAATGAAAACCTCCTTACTTTATATGTCCGGCGTTTTATCCCTCTGGATATTTGCCTTTCTATCTCTTTGCCCTTATGTTTCTTGTGCGCAAAGCGGGCAAACCCCTTCCGCTTTTTTGCTGGAAAAAGAATTTATATTCGGAGCGGTTCCGGAAGGAATAAGCCTATCTCATAATGTTACTATAGAAAATAGAGGAACAGCGCCTCTTGAAATATACAAAGTTTCAGGCGGATGAGCTTCGATAACGGTTGTTTCCTCTCCGAAACAAATCCCTGCCGGCGGCAGAGATAAAATTGAAATAGATATTTCCACTTATGGCAATGCGGGCAGAAAAGTTCAAAACGATTTGATTATTGAAACAAACGATTTGAAAAATCCGAAACTCCGCTTTACCGTAAAAGGAAATGTGGAAAAAATAGCCGATATAAGCTCCCGGATCGTCAAATTTGTAGGAGAGCCGGAACAGGATTTTAAAGCCATAGTAAAAATTATCCCGAAAAAAAAATATAATTTTAAAATTACGGATATAAAAACAGATTCTAATAATATTAAGCTATCTTTAAATTATAATGATAATAAAGAGTATGAATTATCGATTGAAAATATAAAAAAAACCGAAGGGGAATATTTCGACGCTATTACGTTAGAAACAGATAGTAAATATATGCCGGAAATACCCATAAGAGTTTATGGCAATATTTTTAAAAAAGTAAAATCCGATAATTAAAAACCCAAACTGCAAATTTATCGGATTAAAGAATTGGACAAACCATATTAAAAACATTTAATTGTAAAAATAATAATAAAATTTTGTCGGATAACAAAGTGGTTTGTTTGTTCGCAAGGCGAATTTTTTTTTTAACCGCAGGAATACATGTAGTATTTCGAGGATTAAAAAAAAAATTCAACGCCGCAAACGGGCAAACTACAAAGTTATCCGACAAAATTTAAAAAAGGAAAAGATATGAATAATAATAATGATATAAAGGTAGTAACCTTTGACTGCGACGGCGTTCTTTTTGATACTAAAGATGTAAACCGCATGTATTATAATAAAGTGCTGGAATACATGGGAATGCCTCCGCTTACCCCCGAACAGACCGATTACGCCCATATACAAACAGCCCATGCGGTGCTTAGAACTTTCTTTAAGGATGAAGACAGCTTTAATAAAGCCGACGCCTTCCGAACATCTATGGATTATACCCCTTTTGTTAGCCATATGACAATAGAGCCGTTTTTAAAAACCCTTTTAAAAAAATTAAAGCCGAAATATAAACTTGCAATAGCTACAAACAGAACAAATACAATGCCTACAGTGCTTAAAGAATTCGAGCTTGAGCAATATTTCGATTATGTAGTATGCGCATTAGACGTAAAGAATCCAAAACCGGATCCGGAACAGCTTTATAAAATATTAGATTTTTTTAAGGTTCAACCAAAGCAGATAATTTATATAGGAGACGCCGAAACCGACGAAAAAGCCTCTTATGCCGCAGGGGTTCCTTTTGTAGCTTATAATAATAAAAAGCTTAAAGCCGACTTTTATATAAGCCGATTAAACGAGATGGAAGATATCATAGGAGTATAACTTAAAGGCTTTTGCGCAACTCCTTATTTACTGATTGCCAAGCCCGTTTTGCGCCCCGCAATCCGGGCAGCTCCAAGTAATGCCGTTGCAAGACAAGCCCCAAAAGTTTTCCTGCATACAAGTCTGACATATTGCAAAACCGCATCTGCAGCGCCAGTAAAAAACATCCTCTTTTTTACAACAGCCGCAAAACTTTGGCTTGTTTATTAAACGCTTTTTTCTGTAAGAAGATATTCGCAAAACCTCTCCTTTTGATCATTTTTTCGGTTGCGCTTAAAGTTTAACGCATTAAAATGCTTGAGGTTAAAATTTTTATACGCTTTGCAGATTAAAAAAATTATTTGTCGCTTAAAGATATTTTTAAAAGATTTTCTACCTCTTTTTTTGAAAGATAACGCCATCCGCCCTCTTTAAGCCCGTTTAACAAAACATTTGTAAATCTTATACGCTTTAACTTAATAACTCGATATCCCAGCGCCTCCATCATTCTTCTTATCTGACGTTTTCTTCCCTCTTTTAAAATTATAGAAAAGAAGTTTGCGGAGATTCTTTCGGTTCTCGCTTCCCTTGTTTTAACCCCGTCAATTACGATCCCTTTTTCCATTTTTAAAAGATCAGAGTCCACAATAGGCTTTTCTACGGTTACTTCATATTCCTTTTCGTGATCAAAGGAAGGGTGCAAGAGCCTATGATGAATAGAGCCGTCGTTGGTTAAAAGAATAAGTCCGCAGGAATCCTTATCCAGCCTGCCGATCGGATATATCCGCTCCTTAATCTTAATAATATCCAAAATCGTTTTGTCCCGTTTATCTTTACAAGCGGATAAATAACCCGCCGGCTTATTTAAAGCGATATATAACATTCTCTTTGAAATAACCGCAGGCTTGCCTTTATATTCAACCTTGTCCATATCCGGTTCCACCTTAACTCCCAATTCCGAAACAACGGCGCCGTTGATTTTTACAAATCCGTTTAATATACCCTTTTCAGCCTCTCTTCTCGAGCATATTCCGGCTTGGGATAGATATTTTTGAAGGCGCATTAAAGGCATAATTTTTTATATAACCTTATCGGATTAAAAATTTTAAGGATTATTAATTATTTTATATGTTATTAATCAATTTTTTATAAGCGTTGATTTATACAAAAAATACCGCCGAATGCAAGCGCTTATAATAAATTGCGGGATATAATTGGAGGCTTTTTTATTGACAAACAAGTGGATTTTTTGATTAAAAAGCTTAATATGATAAAAATTACCAATAAAAAAACGCTATGTTTACCCGAAACGGCAAGCGAATTTTTTGTAGCTTGCCGCATTTTAAGCGGTATTACGACATATCAAAATAAAATCCCATACAAAAACGTTTAACAAAAAGAAGACAATATAATAGATGAAAATCAAGATATTGAAACCGAGAAAAGCGCTTAACAAAGCTTTTTTAAAGGTAAAACCGAATAGAATTGAAATTGAAAGCTTTAAAACGAACCTTGTTCGGTTGCTTGACGGCGCAAACAATAAGGAATCGGAAGAGTTTCATAAAAATCTTATTTCAGACTTTCTCAAAGATACCTATTACAAACAAAATTATTTTATAAACACCAAAGGACGAAACGACCTTGTAATTCATAACGGAAAAAATGCAAATAGCTCTGTAGGCGTAATTTTTGAAGTAAAAAAACCGACTAATAAAATCGAAATGATTACGACGCAAAAGTTAGACGCAAAAGCTTTTTATGAATTAACGCTTTACTATTTGCGAGAGCGAATTACTAATAAAAATATTGAAATAAAGCGCCTGATCGCTACAAATTTCAACGAATGGTTCATCTTTGACGCAACCCTATTTGAGCGTTTGTTCGCTCAAAACAAAGAATTCGTAAAACAATTTAAAAGTTTTGAGACGGGAGTTTTGGCGGGCGATACAACCGATTTTTTTTATAAAGAGATTGCAAAGCCGTTTATTGAGAACATAAAAACCGAAATTGAATTTGCCTACTTTAATCTTCAAGAATATCAAAAGTCGCTTCGCAATGCAGATAAAATGAGCGACAATGGGCTAATTCCGCTTTTTAAAATTTTATCGCCTCAACATTTTTTAAAACTTCCTTTTACCAATGACAGCAACAGTTTGGATAAAAATTTTTACGGCGAATTGTTACATATCATCGGCTTATCCGAAACCAAAAAAAAGAGCAAAAAACTAATTGAAAGAAACAAAAAAGGGAAAAGAAATTCCGGCGCTATTCTTGAAAACGCCATAATCCGAATTGATAGTTTAGATAAAATAGGGCGATTGGACCAACCGGACAAATTCGGCGATACGCAAGAGGAACGCTTATTTAACGTAGGGCTTGAATTAAGCATTACTTGGATAAACAGAATCCTGTTTCTTAAATTATTGGAAGCCCAGCTTATCGCTTATCACAAAGGCGACAAATCTTATTCCTTTTTGAATTTAAACAAAATAAAAGATTATGACGACCTTAACAGTCTGTTTTTTGAAGTATTGGCAAAAAAATATGACAAAAGAAATAATGACGTAAAAAAAGCCTTCGCAAAAATCCCGTATTTAAATAGCTCCCTTTTCGAGCTTACGGAGCTTGAGCATGCAACTCTACTTATCAGCAACTTAAAAGATAATCAAAAAATTCCGATTATTTCCTCAACGGCGCTTAAAAACGACAAAGGGAAAAAACTAACCGGCAATTTATCCACTTTAGAATATTTATTTAAATTTTTAGATGCTTACGATTTTGCAAGCGAAGGTTCGGAAGCAATACAAGAGGATAACAAAGCGCTTATAAACGCCTCGGTTCTCGGTTTGATATTTGAAAAAATAAACGGCTACAAAGACGGTTCCTTTTTTACGCCCGGTTTTATCACAATGTATATGTGCCGCGAAACCATTCGGAAATCGGCAATTCAAAAATTCAACGAGACTAAAAAATGGAGTTGCAAAAATCTTAAGGAAATTTACAACAAAATTGAAGATAATAAAGAGGCGAACGAGATTATAAATAGGATTAAAATTTGCGATCCCGCCGTAGGTTCAGGGCATTTTTTGGTTTCAGCTCTTAACGAAATAATCGCTCTGAAAAACGACCTGAAAATTTTGCAAGACCGATCCGGCAGACGGCTTAAAGAATATAACGTAGAAGTAGTAAATGACGAGCTGGTTATAACGGACGAAGATGGAGAATTATTTGAGTATAATTATAAAAATAAGGAGAGCCAACGAATTCAAGAAACCCTTTTTGGCGAAAAGAAGACCATAATTGAAAACTGCCTTTTTGGCGTGGATATAAACCCGAATTCCGTAAAAATATGCCGTTTGCGTTTATGGATAGAACTATTAAAAAACGCTTACTACAAGAACGCCGACGAGTTGGAAACCCTGCCGAATATAGACATTAATATAAAATGCGGCAACTCTTTGGTAAGCCGTTTTGCAATTGACGCCGATTTAAGCAGAGCATTAAGAAAAAGTAAATGGAATATTGAGACTTATCAAATAGCGGTTGCCACTTATCGGAACGCGGAAAGCAAAGAGCAGAAACTGAAGGCGGAAAAGCTGATCAATGAAATTCAAGAAGATTTTAGAGCGGAAATTTTATCACAAGATATGAAAGTCATAAGGTTGAAAAAACTTAAAGGCGATCTGAAGTCTGAAATGATCAAAGATAAGCTTTTTCCAATGAGCAAAGAGGATAAAAAGGATTTTAACGAAAAGATTGCCAAAATTACCGAAAAAAAAGAAAGGTTAGAAGTCGAAATCAAAGCGATCAAATCTAACAAAATTTTTAAGAACGCTTTTGAATGGCGTTTTGAATTTCCTGAAGTGTTGAATGATAACGGGGATTTTGTAGGATTTGATATAATTATTGGAAATCCGCCGTATGTGAACTTCGCTAACTTAATGAAGATTGAAAGAGAGTATTACAATAAATTTGAACTGTATAAAAACAAGACAGACTTATATGCTTTTTTCGTTGGTCTTTCCGAAAAGATTAAAAATGAAAAAGGTCTTATTTGCTTAATCATTCCTCATACTTGGATTTCTACAACGAGTTTTTTACCACTGAGGAAACTATTGTTAAAAAAGCTACATATTTCTTCAATCGTAGAATTTGACTTTGGTGTTTTTAAAGATGCTTATGTAAAAACGGTAATCATTCAAACAGATTCAAACCCAGCAAATAGAATTAGACTGCTTGACGAAGATTTTAATCTTAAAATGGAAATTCCAAAAGATGCTATTTTGAATGATCAAGAATTAAAAATTAATCTTACTTGGAATCCAATAAAGCATACAATATTCAATAAGATTAAATCAGATGCGACTAAACTTGGTGATATTATTCATTTTTCGAGGGGAATTAAAACAAGTGATGATAAACGATTTTTATTTTTTGAAAATAAAGAAGAAAATTTCTACAAAGTAGTTCGGGGACGAAATATTAAAGCGTATAGAATAGATTATAATAATGAATTTATTTGGTATCGTCCAGACTTAATGAAAGAAAAAGCAGGTTGTTTACCTCATACAAAAGAGCTATTTATTGTTTCTGAAAAAATAATCACTCAACGGGTTAATAGTAGCAGCCAACTTTTAGCTACCTACGACAATAGCCAACACTTCTGCCTTGACACAACAAATATCTCATCAAAAATAATAGACAAAAATTGCGACCTTAAATTCATAGTTGGAGTAATAAATTCCAAACTGATTAATTGGTGGTTCAATGATGAATTTAAAAATCCAACAATAAGTGGTTATGAATTGCATCAAATACCAATAAAAAAAAAATTAGATTTTGAAACAAAAATTTCAAAAATTGTGAACGAAATAATAATTGCAAAACAAGCCAATCCCCAAGCCGACACAACCGAGTTGGAAAATCAAATAGATCGACTTGTTTATAAGCTTTACGACCTGACAAAAGAGGAGATAAAAATTATTGAAAACAGCGTAAAATAAGAAGAATGCCAGCGCTTCGCAACCGCGCGCTATAGTGTTAGTTGCAAGGGTTGCGGCTGTAAGGCTTATTGCCGCTATGTGTTTGGCTTTAATATTTGCAGGTCTTGTTTGTCTAACTTGCCCGCCTTATAATCCGCTTCCGCCTGTTTTAATGTTTTTTCGCTGTAGTTTTGTTCGGACGCAAGGTTTTGCCTTGTTTGAATGTCTATGCTTTGGGCGTTTATGTCGCCGTCTGTAACGTAGGCGTTTTTTCCTCGCTTACAGGCTTAAAACCGGCGGAGTCCGTGTAGCTAATGACTTTTATTGTTTGGGGGTTAAGTAAAAAAAAATTAGTTATTATATAGCGCTTTATTTTTTTTGAGGATTTATCTATATGTTTATAGATGTAGATGACGCCGTTTTAAAATGGAAAATGGCAAGCGGTTTTTTAAGCTATAAAAATAAAAAAAGGAGATAGGCAAAAATAAATTTATTTTTGTATGGTAAAAGAATGAAAGATAATAATTTAATAAAAAAAGAGTTTGAATTTATAGATAGAGAGGAAGTTTTTGTATCTGTTGTTATTATCGCAAGCAAAGGGTCGGTTCCGAGGACAGCCGGAACTAAAATGGTTGTTAAACAAGACGGCTCGATTATCGGAACTATAGGCGGCGGCGCGGTAGAAGCGGAGGCAATTGAAAAGGCAAAAGAGGTTTTTAATACAAAGAAGTCTGTAATTATTGATTTTAATCTTACGATGGCGGGCATTGGAACGATTGATATGATTTGCGGAGGAGGAATAAGAGTATTGGTTTCTCTTATCGAACCGGATTCGATTAATAAAGAGATTCTCGGCATAGCGGCAAGGTTGTACGAAGATAAAAAACGGTATGTATTTGTTTCGGATATAACCGATTTAAAGGATGTAAAACGCTCGATTATATTTTCGGAAGGTTGTTTTAAAGGGGACGGTTTTTTATCAAAGGCTATGATTAAAGATTTTTGGCGGTTTGAGTTGCCTTTTGCAAAATTGATTAATGTCGATGATAAAACTTTTCTTATAGAACCTTGCGAACGTATATATACGTTATTTATATTCGGAGCGGGGCATGTTTCCGTGCAGCTTGCAAAGCTTTCTTCTATGGTCGGTTTTTATACGGTAGTAATAGACGACAGAGAGGAGTTTGCCAATAGACAAAGATTTGAAACCGCAGACGAGTTGATAACGGTCAAAGATTTTAAGGATTCGTTTGATTATTTAAGGATAGATAAAAGAGGTTTTATAGCGATTATAACAAGGGGACATCTTCATGATAAAACGGTTTTAAGCAAAGCTCTTAAAACGGACGCTTGTTATATAGGGATGATCGGTAGCAAAAAGAAGAGGGAAGCGATTTATAGGGGGTTGCTTGAAGAGGGCTTTACGGAAGAAGGATTAAGGTTTGTTTCAAGCCCTATAGGAATTGAAATTAAGGCTGATTCTCCAGAAGAGATTGCGGTAAGCATTACCGCAGAATTGATTGAAGCGCGGGCGGAGCATAAGAAAAGATAATCGTTTTTTTATATTTTAATTAAGAGGTTTATCCTTGCCGCGCTTGTCTCGAAAAAAATCGGTTGTAACAACGCGGCAAAGATAAGAAGCCTGTTTTTGTATGGCAAAAGGCTTTTTATTTAACTATTTTTTCGTTTCCGTTTCTTTCTCTTTTTCCTCTTTTTTGTTTTCGTCGGAATTGTTTGGTTGTTCCTTATCCTCTTTTTTTTTGCCGAATATTTTAGCTCCGAATATGCTTAACTCGTAAAGTAGCGCCAATGGTATTGCCAGCATTACTTGCGATATGATATCTGGCGGAGTTAATATTGCGGATGTCACAAAGAATAGAAGCAGAGCATATTTTCGATTTTTCTTTAAAAAAGCTACGCTTACTATTCCGAGTTTTGCCAAAGCAGTTAATACAAGGGGCAGTTCAAAGCATACTCCGAAAGCGAGCAGTAGTTTTGCGGCAAAGCTTAGATATTCTTTCATGGATGGAAGAGGTCTTATTGTTTCTGTGGCAAAGCTTAAAAAGAATTTGAATCCGAGCGGAAAAACAACAAAATAGCCGAATAAGGAACCCGCCGCAAAAAAGAGGGATGATAAAAATATTATGGGCAAAAATGTGCTTTTTTCTTTTTTATAAAGCCCGGGGGCAATAAAAGCCCAGAGCTGATATATTATAACGGGAGAGGCAATCAGTATGCCGAATAAAAATGATACTTTAATATATGTAAAGAAGGCTTCGGGAAGGCTTGTATATATTAGTTTGTCTCCAGATTGCATTAGTTTTTCCAAAGGAGAGGTTAATATTTTAAAGAGTTTTTCTTTAAAACCGTAAGATAAGGCAAAACCTACGCCTATGGCTATAGCGCATGTAATGAGCCTTTTTCGAAGCTCTTCGAGGTGGGACATTACCGGCTGTTTATCTTTGCTTGCTTCCTTTTTTTTTCTATACTCTTTTTTTTTTTTTTTTTGGTTTTCTTGTCTTCTTTGTTTTATTTCTTCAATAACTTCTTCTTTTATTTCCTCTTTATATTTTTTTTTCCACTCTTCCTCTTTGCTTTCCGCTTTTTTGCCTTGTTTGTCTCCCTGTTCGGTCATGTTTATTTTTCCTTGTTTTCGGCGGCTTTATTTTCCGTTTTATTTTCTGTTTTTTTGTCATCCGAGACGTTTTGACTTTTCTCTTTTCCGGTAACCGTATCTTTGATATCCTGCTTTATGTCGGTAATATTTTTTTTGGTTTTTTTCCAATTGTCTGTTAATTCGTCGTCTATGTTAAGCGAGCTTTTTAATTCGCCTGTGGCGCCTCTAAACTCTCTTAAAGCTTTTCCGAGCGATTTAGCAAGATCCGGGAGTTTTCTAGGTCCGATGACTATCAGCGCTACCGCCATTATTATTAACATTTCAGGCATACCTATTCCGAACATATTTTTATTCCTTTTTAACGGGTTATTGTTGTTTTATTTCTCTTTTTTAAGCGCAAGAAAAAAAAGTTTTCCTTTATGTTTCATGTAACCTGCGGCAACTCTTGCGTAACCTCCGTTTCCCCAAAAAAAATCGGCTCTTCCGGCTCCTTTTATTGCTCCGCCTGTATCCTGATTTTGCGTAAACAGATTCATTTCTTCCCATTCTATTATGTTGTTTTTATTATCTGTTACGGGTTTGTATGTTTGTATGAAGGATAGCGCCGCTTGGGGAAAGATTTTTCTATCTGTGGCTATCGATCGCATAGGAGTTAAAGCAACGCTTATGCAGCCTATGGGACCCTCTTTTTCGGTTTTAAAGAAAACAAAATTTTTATTATAGGGCAAAACTCTTTTGATTTCTTCAGGGTTTTTTTGAAGGTATTCATATATTGCCTGCATGGACATTTCTTTTGATTCTATTTTGTCTTCTTGTATTAAAAGGGTTCCTATGCTGTTATATTTTCTTCCGTTTGTAGCATGATAATGGATGTTTATTATTTCTCCGTTTTCCAATATAACTTTGCCAGAGCCTTGTATTTCCAAAAAGAATCTATCTATTCTATTTTCTATCCATGCCAATTTTTTTGCTTTATTAAAAATAGCGTTGCCGTATTCTATATCGTATCTATCATGATATGGCTGAAGTCTGTTTTTAACAAGTCTGCCGGATATTTTTTTCCCTTTTAGTTTTTTGGAAAAATCTCCGAGATTAACAAATATAAGGTCTTGCGGAATAGCGTATAAGGGTATGGTAAAGTCTTTTGTTTTTTTTAGGCTTCCTTTTAAAAGCGGCTCGAAATATCCGGTTATAAGAAGATTTTTTTCGGAATCGTTTCCTGCCGCCTGATAAACCTTATATTTTGTTTTTATAAATTGATTAAGCTGTTCTTCGGACGGTTTTGTAGCGATAAAATCGTTAAATGTTTGAAGCGATTCTATTAAATAGGATGCCGTATAGGTATCTTCGCCAAAAGTAAACTCTTTGTTTGGATTTATTTTTTTAAGATAGGATAAGCTTTTTATAATGCTTTTATCAATATCCTTATATTGCATGCTGTCTTTAAAATAAGGATACTCTTCCGGCGAAAGCTTTATTAAAGATAATTGTTTTTTTATTATAGGCTTTTCTATTATAGGCTTTTCCGGTTTTTGATAGCATCCCGCAAGTATAATTAATATAATTAGAATAAAAAAGGTTTTGTATTTCATTTTTTTTGTTTCCTTATACTTTAATTAAGGGATTTCTCCTCGCTTCGCTTGTCGAAATGACAAGCAAAAAAGACAGCCCGTTGACATTACAAAGAAAAATTTTCTCCGTCATTTCGAGCAATTTGTCGGATAGTTTTTTATTTTATCCGTTTTCTACGTTATGCCAGAATTTTCATCTTATAAAATTTTGCAAGCAGGGTAAAGGAATAAACCGCTTTATTGTCCGGCGAATTTTTAGTTTATTTTCGTTTATATACGCCGCTTTTTCCGCCTGTTTTTTTAAGAAGCATTATATCGCTTATAATTATATTTTTATCGTAAGCTTTGCACATGTCGTATATTGTAAGGGCAGCTATGGACGCTCCGGTTAAAGCCTCCATTTCAACTCCGGTTTGTCCGAACAAGGAAACGGAGCTTTTTATGTTTATAATTCCTTTTTCTTGCGTAGATTCCGAAACAAAATCTATGCTTATATGAGAAACGTTTAACGGATGGCATAAGGGAATTAGTTCCGCAGTTTTTTTTGCTCCCATTATGCCCGCGATTCTTGCGGTTTCTAATACGTTTCCTTTTTTTGCTTTTTGTTCGGTTATTTTTTTTAACGTTAGAAGTTCCATAATAACTTTTCCGGATGCAATAGCGGTTCTTGCAGTCGGTTGTTTTTCCGAAACGTCAACCATTCTTACTTTGCCTTCGGAATCTATGTGGGTAAAATTTGGCATTGTATGTAATAAATATCCTTCCTTTATTTTAATTTCGGCGGATAACTTCGTAGTTTGCCCGTTTGCTGCGTTGGAATTTTTTTTCAATTCTCGAAATACTTGATGTATTCCTGCGATTAAAAAAAAGTTTCGCCTTGCAACCAACCAAATTACTTTGTTATCCGCCGAAATTGTAACATATTTTTTTTTTGCGATTAAATTTTGTCAGATAGTTTTGCATTTTGCCTATTTGCTGCGTTGGAATTTTTTTTCAATTCTCGAAATACTTGATGTATTCTTGCGATTAAAAAAAAGTTTCGTCTTGCAACCAACTAAATTACTTTGTTATCCGCAGAAATTGTAATATAATTTTTTTTTGCGATTAAAAGTTTTGCTTTTTTTGATTTATAGCTTTGTTTGTCAAAATAGCGCTACAAAAATAAAAAGCTTGTTCTATCAAGTAAATAAAAAAGTTTTTCGATCAAATAAACTATATGGTTTATACGAAAATTATATAAAGAATTCGGTTTTGGAGGTTACGCTTTTTTTTACTTCGTTTAAAGCGTCGGAAAGCGTAGATATAACGTTTTCTCGAATATCTCCTGCAACTAAAAGCTTCATAACGTCGTCTCCTACCGAAAGTTTTTGGTTTTCTTTAATTTCTATTAATATTTCTATTATTCCCTGATGTTTTTTATATTTTTCTATTACTTTGTTTAATAAGGCTTTATCTACCTTTACCGAAAGTCCCGATACTTTTTTGCCGTTTCTTGAAGTTTCTCGAACGACTCCGTTATGACATAGTATCATTCCCGCTTTATTATAATCGGGATGTTTTTTTATTTTTTCTATTAAGTTGTCCATAAAAAAGGTTTCCTTTATTTTGATTTTTGCGGAGAACTTTATATTTTGCCTGTTTGCGGCGTTGAAAAAAATTTCTCGCCTTGCAAGCAAGCTGTTTTGTTATCCGCAAAAATCGGATCATGTTTTTTTGCTATTAAATTCGGCTGCGTTTGCGTTTTTTTATTTTCGTTTCTCTCGCATAATCATTTGAACGTTTGCGAGACTAACGCCATAAAAATGGTTTATATAAATAAATTGTTTTTGTTTCAACATAAAGAGTTTGTTTTTAAAAAAGTCTCCGCTTTTTTAAGTTCCGCCGGAGAATTTATATTAAAAAAAGAGATTAAATCCTTATCGTAGGTTCTTAAAAATTTTTCGGACACCCGTTTTGTTTTCGCTTTATTTAATATGCTTTTTATATGAAATTTTTTCGATTTTATTTTTCCTTCTATTGCGGCAAGCATTTTTTGAGAATATATGGCGCAAAGCGGCTCGAATCCTTTTGCGGTTTCCGGTATAATTATATCCAAATGGGGTTTAATTTGGTTTGTTAAAGCCTCTATAAGTTCTGTTTTTAAAAACGGCATGTCGCATCCCGTAACAAATACAAAAGGGTGTTTTGCATAAAAAAGCCCCGCATGTATTCCTGTTAACGAAGATTTTACCGAGAATATATCGTTTACTATATCCGCATTAAACTCGGCATATTTTTCCGGTTTGTTTGTAACTATAATTATCTGTTTAAAAAGAGATTTTAATATGGAGTAGGTATTTTCTATAATAGATTTTCCGGCTATTTTTATAAAGGCTTTATTGTGTCCGTTAAAACGGGAGTTTATTCCCCCTGCAAGGATTACTCCTGCAACGGCATATTTATTGTTTTTCATTTTTTACAATTCGGTTTGGAGTTTTTTTTATTTGTTAAAAAATAAGGCTTTAAATAGCTTTTTTTAGGTTAAAATAAAAGAGAAAAAATTAAGAAGTAAGGATTTCATTTTTTTAATTTGCCAATCTAAGGATTGAATTAATTCCGATTTCCAATACAAAGTTTGAAAAATCAGCGATCGAATTCGCGCCAAAGCGGAAAAAATTTTATAAGGACTATTATGAACAACATAAATGAAGATCATTTTGTTTTTATACAGGAAATTAATAATACATTACGAGAAAGAGCTATAGCAACTATACCGGCTGATTATAAGAAGCTATTATTTCAGGTTATTCCGGCAAGCGAAAATTTAAATATATCTATTATACTTCCTAACAATACCGAGATTAAAGGCACAATATATCATGGAATAAATAATAAAAAAATTAAGCCAAATCATTATTATCAAATACAAGTAACAGGCGGCGAAACAGAAAGAGGAAAACTGATTGACCAAATAGAAGCATGCCAAGAATTAGAATTTACTGTTAACTTAAAAAACAGGTTGGTAAAAATTAAAATCGTTTCTTAATAATATTTTGCAAAAAGCGAATATAAGTATTATCTGCAAAGGCTTCGGTATAACTATTTTCTATAGTATTCTATGGCGGCAAGAAATTCCGTCCAAACTCTTGATATATTATCCGCCAAATCTTCCAACGGACTTTCTTCAAGCATAAATCCGTAGGAATGAATAAAAAAATGTCTGAAAGTAAGATATTCAAAAAGATTTTCCGATAGCTTTCTATGGATAATTTTGTCAGATACGCAATGTTTTAATAAATCTTTATGCCAAGTATCTGATTTCGGTATAATGATATTTTTTGCTTTTAAGATTCGTTTTAGAATATTTTCTATACCATTGTAAATATTATGAAGAAAGGTAGCGATAGCCGCAAGTTCAATAACCGATTTTTCCTTTATAGCCATAGCCGTTTCAAGATTATTTAATGATTTTTCAACATGTTCTATTTCTGCCGCTATTTGTTTAACAAGATTATCCATAAATTTTTACTCCGGTTTCTTGAATAAGATTATTAAATAAGGATTTTTGCGAAAGATTGATAAGATCGACCGGTTTTGACAAACGTTTAAAAAGATCGGCGTAAAACTTAAAAAACAGGCGGGATTCAATTCCTTTTACGCCTATATCTATATCGTTTGCCTTTTTGTTTTTTTCGGTTGAGGAACCGAATAAAAATATTGCGGAAACGTTGTATTTTTTAGCGTATCGTAAAATTATATTTTTATCTCTTTCGGTTATCATTTTTATAGCCTTTTTGATAAGCTTAAATTTGTTATAAAATAACTAACAAAAATAAAAAGAGGTTACAACTCTTTTGAGATTTTTAATTTGGCAGAAAATATTTTTTTAAGTAGCATTTTTTATAATTAAAATAAAAGGAAAAAATTAAAAAGTGTTGACTTGACATAGTTTATTAGTATAAGAAGCCTTTTTGTTAAACTTTTGTAAAACAAGCCGGGGTAGCTCAGTTGGTAGAGCAGAGGACTGAAAATCCTCGTGTCGGCGGTTCAATTCCGCCCCCCGGCACCTTTCTTTTTGTTTGACGTCTTTCTTCCTAAAAGGCTTAACCGTTATAAAAGCGGTTAAGCCTTTTTTTATTTATTAATTGGTAAAAACGCCTTTAATTATATGTAGTTGTCCGTTTAAAGCCAGCGCCGTTTTTTATCTTTACTTCTTTTTTTTTTAATATATCTTAAAGTGAATCTTATAACCTTTTATTTTGTTATAAAAGGGTTTTTTTAACCTATTATAAAAAGGGGTTGTTTTATGTTGTTACGCAAGACGCATAGCGGAACGGTAAATTTTATATGGGGCATTTGCAATCTGTTACGAGGACCTTATAAAAGGAACGAATACAGAAAGGTAATTTTGCCGCTTACTGTGTTGCGCAGATTCGATTGTTTGCTTGAGCCTACAAAAGAGGCGGTTTTGGAAGCTCATGAAAAGATTAAAAAAAGCCCCGATAATATTATACGGAATAAACTTTGCAAGATAACCGGAGTTTCTTTTTATAATGTGTCGAAATTTAATTTTAAAAACCTTCTTGACGATTCCGGCGAGATTGCGGCGAATTTAAAAAATTATATATACGGTTTTTCTTCAAATGTTAGGGATATATTTGAAAAGTTTGAGTTTGAAAAGCAGATTGATAAAATGAATGATAAAAATTTGCTTTATCAGGTTATAAAAAGCTTTGCGGCAGATAAAAATATTGATTTGTCGCAGGATAAAATAGACAATACTCAGATGGGTTATATTTTTGAAGAGCTTATCAGGGTAGGGGCGGAGCAGGCAAACGAAGAAGCCGGAGAGCATTTTACGCCGCGCGAAGTTATTAGGCTTATGGTTTCTCTTTTATTATCTTCGGAAGAGGATTTGAATAAAGATTATGTTGTAAAAGAGATTTACGACCCTGCATGCGGAACCGGCGGAATGCTTTCCGCGGCTCGGGAATATATCATTAAATTAAATGATAAAGCCCATCCTCATCTTTACGGGCAGGATATAAACGACGATTCTTGGGCGGTTTGCAGCTCGGATATGCTTATAAAAGGAAATGTTGCGGATGTTATAAAGCATGGATGCATATTTGAAAAGGACGAATTTAAAGATAAAAAATTTGATTATATGCTTGCAAATCCGCCGTTTGGGGTGGAATGGAAACAGCAGGAAAAGACTATAAAGAATGAAAAGGATGATTTGGGATATGACGGGCGTTTTGGAGCGGGTCTGCCAAGAATTAATGACGGATCTTTATTATTTTTGCAGCATATGATTTCTAAAATGGAGGCGTCCGAAAACGGCGGCTCCAAAATAGCGATTGTTTTTAACGGCTCCCCTCTTTTTACAGGTTCTGCGGCAAGCGGGGAATCGGAAATAAGAAGATGGATTATAGAAAGCGATATGCTTGAAACTATTGTGGCGCTGCCTAATCAGTTGTTTTATAATACTGGAATATCCACATATATTTGGATATTAACAAATAAAAAAAGCAAAAGACGCAAAGGAAAAATACAGCTTATAAACGCCGTTGATTTTTACGTTAAAATGCGCAAAAGTTTGGGCAATAAAAGAAACGCAATAGGAGAGGGCGAGGATGGCTATCCGAATCAGATTAAAGAGATTTTAAAGATTCATTCCGATTTTTTAAATAAGGAAACCGGAATAATAAATAATGAAAAAATCATAGTAAGCAAAATATTTGCCAATCAAGATTTCGGATATAATAAAATTACAATAGAACAGCCTTTGCGCCTTAATTTTAAAGCGTCCGACAAGCGCATAAAAAAAATGGAGAGTCAAAAAGTTTTTAATAATCTGTTTATAAGTAAAAAAAAGAATAAAGCCCAGCGTTTGCAGGAGATTAACGAGAAGGAACAAAGGCGGGAAATTATAAAAAGTCTTTTTTTAAAATTTAAGGAATATACGGAAGAAAATCTTTTTAAGAATAAGAGCGCCTTTTTAGAGGAGCTTAAAGGTTTTGCCGAACAACAGAATATATTTTTTACTTCCGCAGAAATAAAGGCAATATTATCCGGTTTATCTCAAAAGGATGAAACTGCGGATATTTGTTTAAATCCAAAAGGGGAGCCTTTGCCGGATAAGGATCTTACGGATACCGAAAATATTCCGCTTGCCGAAGATATAAATAAATATTTTAATAAGGAGATACTTCCGCATGTTCCGAACGCATGGATAGATTTTAAAAAAACAAAAATAGGCTACGAAATACCTTTTAACCGGCATTTTTATAAATATAAGCCTTTAAGAAGCCTTGAAAACATCGAAGCGGATATTAACTCTATAGGAGAGGATATTATAAAAATGATTAAAGATATTACCGCTTCAAAAGGCTTAAAGGGGTAAAAATGAAGCGGAAACCTTACGATAAATATAAAAAAACCGGTATTGAATGGATTGAGGAGATTCCTGATCATTGGGAGGTTAAGAGGTTAAAGCATCTTGCTAATATTAATCCTCCCAAGCATAATGAAATTAATAGCGATTCGGAAGCGCCTGTTGTTTTTCTCCCTATGAATAAAGTAACAGAGAATGGTATAATTAATTGCGAAATCAGAAAATCGATTTGTGATTTATATAATGGATTCACCTTTATTAAAAAAAATGATGTAATTGTGGCTAAAATAACGCCTTGCTTTGAGAATGGGAAAGGAGCATGGCTTGATAAGCTTGAAACCGAAATCGGATTTGGATCGACTGAATTTCATGTGTTAAGAGCAAATAATAAAACAGATTCAAAATATCTTTATTATATTATAAAATCAGAGCAGTTTAAAAAGATAGGCGAAGCTTTTATGATTGGGTCGGCAGGGCAAAAAAGAATTACTACTGATTTCGTTTCCGAATTTAAAGTTGCAATCCCCCCATTACCCGAACAAAAAGCAATAGCCTTATATTTGGACAAAGAAATAAACAAAACGGATTTGC
>JAOZTP010000116.1:2093-6238 GCA_029939135.1 Desulfobacterales bacterium | reverse complement strand
AAGAATTATGCAATTTTGGCGGATAACAAAGTAGTTTGTTTGTTTGCAAGGCGAACAAATTTTTTAACCGCAGGAATACATGTAGTATTTCGAGGATTAAAAAATTTGTTCAACGCCGCAAACGGGCAAACTACGAAGTTATCCGCCAAAATTTAAATAGAGGAAATAGATACGGTTGATAACAATAGAAAGAAAAAGAACCGAACATGTTACAATAGGCGGGGTAAAAATAGGCGATATGGCGCCTATTACGGTTCAATCTATGACAAATACCGAAACGTCTGATATTGAAAAAACGGTTTTACAAATTAAAGAACTTCAGAAAGCAGGCTGCGAAATAGTAAGAGTAGCCGTTCCTGATCAAGCTTCGGCAAAAGCGATAAGTTTAATAAAAAAGCGGATAGCAATACCTTTGATTGCGGATATACATTTTGATTTTCGGCTTGCAATAGAAGCGGCAAAAGCCGGAGCGGACGCTTTGCGAATAAATCCGGGAAACATAGGAGCCGTCGAGAATGTAGAAAAGGTTATAAACTGCGCTAAAGAAAAGGGAATTCCAATAAGGGTAGGGGTAAATGCGGGTTCTTTAGAAAAAGATATTATTAAAAAATACGGGGGAGCGACTCCGGAAGGAATGGCGGAAAGCGCTTTAAGAAACGTAGAGCTTCTTGCAAAGATGAATTTTGATAATATAAAAATTTCCATAAAAGCTTCGGATGTTTTACGCTCCGTAAAAGCGTATAGATTATTTTCGGAAAAAAGCTCTTTGCCCCTTCATCTTGGAATTACGGAATCTGGTCCGGTTTTTCCCGGACTTGTAAAATCTTCTCTCGGAATAGGAATGCTACTTGCCGAAGGAATAGGAGATACGATAAGAGTTTCTCTTACTACAAACAATATTGCAGACGAAATAAGAGCCGGTTATGAAATATTAAAAGCATTAGACATAAGACGTCGCAATCCCGAAATAATATCCTGCCCTACATGCGGCAGATGCCAAATAGATCTTTTTAGCATAGTAGAAAAGGTGGAAAAAAAAATATGTTTGCTGGAAAAAAATATAAAAGTGGCAATAATGGGTTGCGTTGTAAACGGTCCCGGCGAGGCGAGAGAAGCGGACATAGGAGTAGCCGGCGGCAAAGGCATAGGAGTTATTTTTAAAAAAGGAAAGATAATAAAAAAATGCGGATACAAAGATATAGTTGAAACCCTGCTTGAAGAGATAGGGAAGAAGGAGGATAGGAAGATGGGAGGATAGGGAAGAAGGGAGAAATGGTTTTTTTATTTTGAAAATATTTAATGATTACAATTTGGATGGATAACAAATTGGGCAAACTACGAGGTTATGCAGCCAAATTTAAATAGAGGAAAGAGATGCAAGAAAAAATTAACGGAGGTTTTGCGGCTATATTTAAAAGGGAGATTATAAGCTATTTTACCTCTCCGATAGCCTACATATTCATAGTAATATTTCTATTGATATCCGGCTTTTTTACCTTTTATATATCCGGCTTCTTTGAAGCGGGGCAGGCTGATTTAAGAAGCTTTTTTCAATGGCAGCCATGGATATATATATTCCTTATTCCGGCAATATCTATGAAACTATGGGCGGATGAAAAAAGAATCGGCACAATAGAGATACTTCTTACCCTTCCAATATCTTTACCTGCCATTGTATATGCAAAATTTTTTGCGGCTTGGCTATTTATGGGCATATCGCTATTTCTCACCTTTCCTATGGTTATTACAGTTTTATATCTCGGCTCGCCGGATATAGGCTCTATAATTTGCGGGTATCTCGGTTGTTTTTTAATAGCCGGAGCATTTATAAGCATAGGCGCTATGACCTCCTCTATTACGGATAGTCAGGCAATAAGCTTTATTATCTCCGCAGTAATTTCTTTATTTTTTATTCTTGCGGGCTATCCGCCCGTAACCGCCGCAATTTCGGGATGGACTCCCTTATGGTTTTGCAAAATAATAGAAGAATTCGGTTTTTTATCTCATTTTAATTCAATAGCAAGAGGGGTTATAGATATAAGGGATATTATTTATTATCTTTCGACAATATTTTTTATGCTCGTTTTAAACTGCATAATATTATATAAACGGAGAGTCTAATGAAATACATAAAACCTTTTTACTCTTTTAAAGGAATTGTTCTGCTTTTATTTCTGCTTTTATTTATAAATGCGGCTATGGTTAGAATAAACCTGCGATGGGACGCAACCGAAGATAAATTATATTCTCTGTCCGATGGAACGATAAACATATTAAATAAACTTGATAAAGATGTAACCTTAAAACTCTTTTCTAGTAAAAGCTTCAAAGACATTCCGTTTTTTTTAAAAAACTATATGAAAAGAGTAACCGACTTTTTAAGCGAATATCAAAAATCGGGCAAGGGTAGAATAAAACTTGAGGTATATGATACCGTTATGGATTCCAAAGAAGAGGATAACGCTTTAAAATACGGAATACAACCTATAGAACTTTTGCCCGGCGAAAATATATATTTCGGACTGGTTGCAGATGCGGGAGATAAAGCCGGAGTTATGCCGTTTATAGATCCGTCCAAAGAGGATCGCCTCGAATATGAGATAACCCGAAGCATAGCGGATGCGGTTCAGACTTCCGCAAAGAAAAAAGTAGGCATAATAAGCGGATTAAGCATGTTCGGGGAAGCCTCCTTATCATTTAATATCGAAGCGTTGCCAGATAATTTCAGATGGCATTTTATAGAAGAGTTGGAAAAAACATACGAGGTAATAAAAATTAATCCTGCAGGAGAGGTTTTAAACGAAGATATAGACCTGCTTATTATAATACATCCAAAAAACTTAAACGAAAAGCTTCAATACAAAATAGATCAATACATACTTAAAGGAAAAAATGCCTTAATATTTGTAGATCCGTTATCCGTATCAGAAGCGGCGTCCAAAAATATTACGACCTCTTCCTTTAATAAATTCTTTACGGTTTGGAAAATCGGAATAGATGAAAATAAAATTTTGACGGACTTTCATTTTGCCGCGCAGATAATAGATAAAAAAGGGTTTCAAGCGGAAAATCCTTACTTTATATCTCCGAAACAGAACGCTTTTAATAAAAATAGCGTAATAGTATCTCATCTTAAAACCATGCTTTTTCCTTTTGCGGGCGCTATATTTAAAGAAAAAGACTGCCCTTATAATTTCGAACCGTTAATAGTTTCCAGCGCGAACTCAAACTTGGACGCAAACTTTACGTCTCATTTTGATTTTGATAAAATCAAAACAAGCTTTGTGCCGTCAGAGGAAAAATATAACATTGCCGTAAAAATTTCCGGTAAATTCGATACTGTTTTTCCAAGTAAAAAATATTCGGATAAAAATAATGCCGAGCCAAGCTTAAAAAAAGGTATTGACGATTCCGCTATAATAATAGTTGCGGATACGGATATGCTTTATGATGATTATTACATAAGCAAAGGGGATTTCTTCGGCTTTGATACGACGGAAATATTCAACGATAATCTTAATTTTTTATTGAATGCAACGGAGGCTCTCGTAGGAAGCGATTTGCTTATATCGGTAAGAACCATAGGACGTTTTGAAAGACCTTTTACAAAAGCGTTGGAAATAGAGGAGAAAGCAAAGGAGAAATGGTTTGCCGAAGAACAGAAGCTTATGGGAAAGGCGAAAGCGATTAATGCAAAAATTAACTCTTTGGAAGAGGATGATTTCTACGACATCGAAGCTGAAATTATAGATGAACATAGCAACGATATAGAAGAGTTTGAACTGGAAAGCATAAAAGTTGAAAAAAAGCTTAAAGAGGTAAGGAGAAAATTAAGAGAAGATATAGAAAAACTTGAGGGAAAGATAAAATTTTTTAATATTGCCTTTATTCCGCTTTGTATAATCATATTGGGGGTTGTGGTCGTTATTTACAGAAAAAAAATAAATTGCGTTAGATAACTTCGCGGTTTGCCCGTTTTGGGCGTTGAAAAAAAAATTTAACTCTCGAAATACTCCGCGTATTCCTGCGGTTAAAATTTTTTTTCGCCTTCAAAACGAACAAACCTCTTTGTTATCCAATGCAATTTTACGATTAATAAAGGGGTTTCTCTTCGCTGCGTTCGTCGAAATAACAAGCAAAAATAA
>JAOZTP010000116.1:0-1993 GCA_029939135.1 Desulfobacterales bacterium | reverse complement strand
AACAAGTTATATCCTGTCATTTCGAGCAAGGCGAGAAATCCCTTGTAATTATTTATTAGCGGAGACTTCGATTACGTTCCGCATGTTCCGCTTGAACTGCTGCATGTTCCGCATTCGGCAGCAGAGCCGAAATCTATTCCTGCGTTTATGCTAAAACCCATGGTTGAAAAATCAACTTTAATAGGTTTCATCTTTTCCATAAAACCTTTTTCGGTTAGAAATGTAAGGTCTCCCACTTTATGAGTATCATCCTGATCTTTAGGCTTATCCAGAGCCATTGCCAATGAAGGTCCGCCTCAGCCGCTTTCGTTTAAAAAAATTCTAATAGGCGTAATCTCTTTACCCTTAAAATATTCCAAAAGTTCCTTTTCGGCGCTGTGAGTTACTTCCAACATAATTATTCCTCCTTTAAAGAAATATTCGTTTGTATTTTTATAATCATCCTCTTTTATGTCTGTATCAAATAAGGCTATTCTAACTTCCGCATGCTCCTTCGGCGGAAGCGCATCCCGCACATCCGGAAGATCCGAAATCTATACCCGCGCTTATATTAAAATCCGCGTTTGAAAAATCAATTTTAATAGGTTTTATTTTTTCCATAAAATTTTTTTCCACTATAAATGTAAGGTCTCTCACTTTATAAGTATTATCCTGATCTTTAGGCTCGTCCATACCAAGAGACAAAGCCGGTCCGCCGCATCCTGCTTGATTTAGAAATACTCTAATAGGGGTAATCTCTTTGCCTTTAAAATATTTTAAAATCTCTTTTTCGGCGATAGGCGTTACTTCTAACATGATAAATTTCCTCCTTATAAAAAATATTTAAAAAGTTCATGCGAAAAACTGTTTTATCTAATGCATAGCATTAAGCATAAGAAGGCTTTTTTCTACAGGAACTAAATAACCATAAGGCTGTTTGCTTATAATTATATATCTAAGCTTTTTATAATAAGACAATATTTAAAAAAAACAATAGAAAGATAAAAAAAGAATTGGTTTGACAACACCGCTTTTTTTTTAATAAAGTCCTTCAAATTATATTGAAAATTGGAAAGATGTTTGTTTTCGTCGTTAAATAAAGAAAAACCTATTATTAAATGAATTTAATAGGAAAAAAGAATAATAAAATTTAGGCGTATAACAAAGCGCTTTGTACACGCCTAAATTTAAACAAAGGAAACTATTAACAATTAAAGGAGCATTATATAATGAGAATTTTATTTTTTGGACCTAATGGCAGCGGGAAAGGAACACAGGGCGCAATTTTAAAGGATAAATATAAAACGCCCCATATAGAATCCGGAGCAATTTTTCGAGAAAACATTACAAATGGAACAGAGCTCGGGGCAAAAGCAAAAGTATATATAGACAAAGGGGAGTTGGTGCCGGACGATATTACAATTCCTATGATATTAGATAGGCTTAAACAGGCGGATTGTAGCTCGGGCTGGCTTTTGGACGGTTTTCCAAGAAATAAAAATCAGGCGATAAAGCTTGACGAAGCTTTAAAAAAGGCGGGAATGGCTCTTGATATAGTGGTAGAGATAATTTTAGACCGCGAGATTGCAAAAAATAGAATTATGGGCAGAAGATTATGCGTAAACGACAATAACCATCCGAACAATATTTTTATAGACGTAATCAAACCTGACGGCGACAAATGCCGCGTATGCGGAGGCGATTTAAAGACGAGAAGCGACGATCAGGACGAAGAGGCTATCAGTAAACGTCATGCTATTTATTATAATGATAATGACGGAACCCTTGCGGCAGCATACTATTTTAAAGATTTGGCTGCAAAAGACGGCTCTATAAAATATATTATATTAGACGGAAAGCCGAGCGTAAAGCAGGTAACCGAAGAGCTTGTATCAAACCTTTAAAAACTGTTTGTAAAACATAAAATTTTTAAAAAACGGCGTATGATAATATACGCCGTTTTTTAGATTAATAGAGATAAAAAAGCATATTTTATAACAAGCCGTTTTTATTT
>JAOZTP010000023.1 GCA_029939135.1 Desulfobacterales bacterium | reverse complement strand
AAAAAACAGAAAGAAAAAGCTTTGCGCGGCGCCCTTGTTTTATTGGAAAACCCGGAAGCTCATATTCATCCGAAAGGGCAGACATCAATAGGCAAATTAATATCTCTTACCGCGGCTTGCGGCGTTCAAGTGATTGTAGAAACTCATAGCGATCATCTAATGGACGGCATAAGAATAGCGGTTAAAGAGGGAGAACTTAATGCCGAGGATGCGGCGTTTCATTATTTTACCTCTCACCTTACCCCCGATAAAAACCGATTTCCCTCTACCGTTGTAGAAACTCCCAAAATAGACTCCAACGGCAAACTTGATTATTGGCCCAAAGGATTTTTCGATCAAACAATGCACAACTGCGCAATTCTTGCTAGGAGATAATAAATGGATTATTCCTTATTTTTTAACCATTTAAATCTTCCCGCAACAAGCGAGAAGGAGGCGTATTCGCTGCTTATTGATTCATTACAAGGAGTTTTACATCTTAAGCAAGGCGGCGACAGATTTTTTCTTTATTTTGACGGCGAATCTCTTGACGATCGCGAATTATCCGAAAATTTTACTTATGGAGATTTTAAAAGTAAATTATCCGATGATTACCGAGATTTGCAATTATTTATTTATCAAATAGAAGATAAATCTTCGTTTCTTGATAATCTACCGGAACAGCTTACAGAGGATCTATCTCAAATTTCCTCCTATTTTCCAAATCGTCCATACAATACTAATCTTGATATATTTACGGCGGCATGGTTGCAACAAGGCGTTATGTTAAGCTTGGCAACCGAAGAGTTTTGGAATAGTTCCGTTATTAAATTTCTCGCTTCCAAAGAAAAAAAGAATAAACCTATTCAATGCCAAGTTTATAACATTTCCAAAAAAGAGCATGCCGATTCTATTTTGGAGGCTATAAACAAAAAGTTTGAAGAAAAGCTTTCCGATATTTGCCCTAACGCCATTTATCACCCTAACTTCCTAAACTGGTATGATAAAAACAATATAGAAGAGAAGGCTAAGATAAAAGAAAAATTAAAAGTCTGTTGTGATGCTGAATTTCGATTAGGGCGTCCTTTTATCGATACTCTTGAAAATTCCGATTTTTTAAACATGAAAGAAATTAGGATTAGAGGAGGAGCGTCTCAAATTAGAGAAATACGCATATTATTTGCTATGACTCCCGAACGCAAACCGGCTATTTTGCATGGATTTTTTAAATACAACGACAATTATACTCCGCATATTAAAAAAGCGGATAAACTTTTTAAGGATTTATTAGATAATGATTAATAGAATCTTTAATTCAGATAAAGCGAAAAATAATTTTAAACCGAATATAAATCAAAAAATGCGCATAGGACTCATAGCCGGAAGCGGGCAGTTTCCTTTACTACTTGCAAAAGAGGCAAAAAAAAGAGAAATCGAAATATATGCCGCCGCATTTATAGGCGAAGCGGACCCCGTATTAAAAGAGACCGCTTTTAAT
The DNA here is from genome assembly GCA_029939135.1 of Desulfobacterales bacterium. Taxonomy (GTDB): domain Bacteria; phylum Desulfobacterota; class Desulfobacteria; order Desulfobacterales; family JAFDMD01; genus JAFDMD01. The sequence goes on along the minus strand of JAOZTP010000023.1, from coordinate 19,691 downwards.
ACGGAATGGCTACATATCGGGCAGTTAAAAAAGCTTATAACATACTTTAAGAAAAACAAAATCACCCAAGCGCTAATGGCGGGGGCAATAAAAAAAACAAAAATATTTACCGATATAAAACCGGACATAAAAGCGATTTCTATGATAATAGGAATGCGTCATACCAATGACGACGCCGTATTAAGAGCCTTTGCGACAACCCTTGAAAAAGAGGGAATAAAAATAATGCCTTCCACATATCTAATGCCGGATCTGCTTGCAAAACAGGGGTGTTGGACAAAAAAAAAGCCGAGTAAAGACCAAAAAAAAGATATTCAACTTGGATTTGAAATTGCAAAAAAAATAGGAGAGTTAGACATAGGGCAATGCGTAGTAATAGGCGGCGGATCCGTTTTGGCGATTGAAGCTATCGAAGGGACAGACGCCGCAATAAAAAGAGGCGGGGAACTCGGCAAAGGAGCCGCCGTAGCAATAAAAACATGCAAACCAAATCAGGACATGCGCTTTGACATACCTGCGGTGGGAGTAAATACCATAAACAGAATGAAACAAAGCGGAGTAAAAGCGCTTGCCATAGAAGCCGGCAAAACAATAGCCTTTGACAAAGAGCAAATGATAAACATAGCAAACGAGGCAAAAATCAGCATAATAGCGTTATAAAAGCTTTTTTTTGTCATTTCGACAAGCGCGGCGAAGAGAAATCCCTTTATTAACCGCATAAGAAAATATAATTTATAAAAACCTTACATTTAAACCCTTTTTAATAAAAAATAAAATGATGCAAAGATTAAAAATAGGCGTTATAGGCGCCGGATATCTCGGAAAATTTCATGCCGAAAAATATTCAGCAAACAAAAACGTTCAACTTGTAGGCATTGCGGATATAAACTTTGAGTCTGCATTGCAAACCGCAGAAAAACAGAATACAAAAGCTTACGCCGATTACAAACAATTAATAGGAAAAGTGGATGCGGTAAGCATAGTTGTTCCTACAAACCTTCATTTTCAAGTCAGCCTCGATTTCTTATCAAACGGAATATCAACTTTAATAGAAAAGCCGATAACTTCAACCATACAAGAGGCGGATCAGCTTATAAATACGGCGAAAAAAACAGGAGCCATCATACAAACAGGGCATCTTGAGCGTTTTAATCCCGCAATTATCGCCGTAAAAGATAAAATTAAAAATCCCCAATTCATAGAGGCTCACAGATTAAGTTTTTATAAAAAAAGAGGAACAGAAGTAAGCGTTATATTAGACCTAATGATACACGACATAGATATAATATTTTCCCTTATAAATTCCGAAATAAAAAAAATAGACGCCGCAGGAGCGTCCCTTATCTCCGATCATATAGACATTGCAAACGCCCGCTTTCAATTTCAAAACGGAGCCGTAGCAAACCTTACCGCAAGCAGAATATCTGCAAAAAACGAACGCAAAATGCGAATTTTTCAACAAAACCAATATACCGCTATAGATTTTGGCAACAAAAACGCTACAAACATAACCATAGATAAAAACGGCAAAGCCTCCGACATATCCCCCATACCCGGCGCAAAAATAGAAAAACTTCCGGTTTTAAACCAAGACGCCCTTTATGCGGAGTTAGATTCCTTTGTAAATGCCGTCCTTTTTAACAAACCCTGCGCGGTTGACGGAAATTGCGGCAGAAAAGCCTTAAAAGCGGCGTTGGAAGTAATAGAGCAGATAAAATAATGACAGAAACCAAAAACATTATGATAATGGCGGGCGAAACCTCCGGCGATATGCATGGCGCAAAGTTAGTTAAAGCAATGCTTGCAAAAAACCCAAAACTTAACTTTTACGGCATGGGGCTTAAAGCCTTAAAGAATGCCGGAGTAAAAAACATAATAGACGCATCTCAAATATCCATAGTAGGAATCGTCGAAATATTTTCAAAAATCTTCCAAATAATCAAAACCTATAGAAAAGCAAAAAAACTCTTAAAAGAAATCCGCCCAAACCTGCTCATACTAATAGATTTTCCCGAATTCAATCTCGCATTGGCAAAAACCGCAAAAAAACTCGGCATACCCGTATTATATTACATAAGCCCGCAAATATGGGCTTGGAGATCCGGCAGAGTAAAAAAAATTAAAAAACTTGTTAATCACATAGCCGTTATATTACCCTTTGAAGAAAAATTTTATAAAAAACATAACGTCCCCGCAACATACGTGGGGCATCCCTTACTCGATACAAATAAAAAATTTACAAACAAAATAGAAGAAAAAATAATAACAATAGGATTAATTCCCGGCTCCCGAGAAAAAGAGATAACAAACAACCTACCCGCAATATTAAAAGCCGCCGAAATAATCGGCAAAAAAAATAAAAGCATAAAATTCATCTACGCAATGGCTCCAGGGCTTAATATTAACAACATATCGACCCTTATAAAAGAGAATACAAAAACCATAAAAATTCAGATAGAAAAAAGCGGGATAGAAAAAGTTTTGGAAAAATCCAATTTTGTTATTGCCGGATCAGGCACCGCAACCTTGCAAACCGCTCTTTTTTCGGTTCCTATGGTCGTAATATATAAAACCTCTAAAATAAGCTACAATATTGCAAAAAAACTAATCAACGTTGATTACATAAGCTTGGTTAATCTTATAGCGGGAGAAAAAATAGTTCCCGAATTAATTCAAGATAAAGCAACCCCTTATAACATAGCAACAGAGGCTGAAAAAATATTAAACAATCCCCAACGCCTTCAAAAAACAAAAGAGAAACTTTTATCCCTACAAAAATTAATGGGAGAAAAAGGGGCGTCCCAAAAAGTTAGCAAAATAGCTTTTGAGATAATGGAAGAGAGGGAAGAAGGAAGATAGGAGGATAGGAAGATAGCGAAGAAGGAAGAGAGGGATAAAAAGTTAAATAGATTAAAGTAAACCGCATATAAAAATAAAAAACAGTTCAAAACCCGCAATCCGACAATCCAATCCTTATAAATTAAGAATTTTTGCGTCAAAATAATAAAAGTAAATTTCAAATAGGTCATTTCAACTTTAAAAACATGAGTTTTAACGTTAGAATGACGATTTTAACATTAGAATGACAATTTCAACTTTAAAAACATGAGTTTTAACATTAGAATGACAATTTTAACATTAGAATGACAATTTTAACATTAGAATGACAATTTCACATTTAAAAAGGGTAATTTTACCGTAAAAATTTAAAAAATTATTTATTCGATAAAAATAAATATTAAAAGATAAGCAAATAATCGTTTTGGAGGGGGGATTTCGGTTGTCTCCATTCTCTTTGTTTATATGCCGTATTTTTATAAAAGAGTAAGCTTTTTTTGTTTGATGAAGAAGGTTTTTAATCTTTTTTGGGATAATTCGATATATTTATCATCCGTTTCGTAACCGATATATTTTCTGTCGGATTTAAGCGCCGCTAAAGCCGTTGTAGCGCTGCCCATAAAAGGATCTAAAATAATATCGTCTTTAAAAGTATATAATTGTATAAGCCTGTAAGGAAGCTCAAGCGGAAACGGAGCCGGATGACCTATTTTTTTTGCCGATTCTGGATTGAAATTCCAAACGCTTTTTGTCCATTCCATAAATTGTTCTTTGGTAATAGTGTTTATTTTATCTTTTGCTTTTCTTCCGAAGTCTTCTTTGCTAAATATCAATATATATTCATGAGTATCTCTTAAAACAGGATTTGACGCGGATTTCCAGCTTCCCCACGCCATAGATACCCCTGCTCCGGCGCCTTTATTCCAGATAATTTCGCCTCTCATATTAAATCCGATTTTAATCATCATATCGGATATATAATCGGAAATAGGAATATAAGGTTTTCTTCCTAAATTTGCTACGTTTATACAAGCCCTGCCTCCTTTGATTAACACCCGGTATGTTTCCGTAAATACGTTTTTTAACAACAGAAGATATTCTTTTAAGGATAAGTCGTCATCATAATCTTTAGTTACATTATACGGAGGGGAGGTAACCATAAGCTGAAGACAATTATTCGGAAGTTCGCTCATTTTTTCGGAGCTTCCCTGTATAATAGCGTTTATAAGGCGGTCTGGTATCGGATTCTCGGAGTCGTCTGTTTTTTTAGAAGCTTTTAGCTTATTATAAAGCTTTGTATCGTAAAATTTGCTTGAATCGTGGTTAATTCGAGACGGCGTTCCGAACGAGCTTGTCGAGCTGCCGTTTTTACGGTTTATTTTTAATTTTGTTTCCATAATTCGATCCATTTTTTATATGGCTTAAAGTTAATATTCTCTTTTTTCCAATCAATTTCAATCTGTTTTGTCATAGAATGATTTATTAAAGCTTTAAGAGCGTTGCCTGTCATTTCTACGCCTCTCGGATTTGTTCCTGCTTTTGGAAGTTTAATATAATTTTTTTTGCCAATGTTTTTTAAAACCTCATTTTGAACATTAACGGGTATGAAGTAAAATCCTCCGGTATCTTCCCAATTAATATGGGTTAAAATCATATCGCAAGAAGGTTCATAATTTTTTTGAAATTCAATCGCTTTTTTAGCGTCAACCGTCCAAATTAATTTTATACTCGTTAAATATTTGCTTGATATTGTTTTTATGGAGATTGGTTTTTTAAATACTTTTACGTCAATTTCCGGCTCGGTAATCGGAATTTCGGTTTCAACGTTTTCTTTACCGAATTTATAAATTAATAATGCTATAATAATTTTTTCTCTTACAGAACCGACCTCCATTCCTATTTTACCGGCTCTTGAGCTTTCCAAGTCCGCCAATTCGAAAAGCTTGGGCAATTTGTCTCAATTTTATTTTCCATATTTTCCCTTAATGAGTTATAAAATTTTGTGTGGCAATTTGTATATGAAATTGTTTTGTATAACAATAAATAATTTTTCGTTTCAAGCGCCCCGCTTTTTATAAAAATATTTTATCGCTTGAAAACAGCGTAGTATCGAACGATTTTTTCTATGCAGATCAATATTTTTGTTAAATCTCTATAATAATCTTGCAAATCCAAACAAAAACCGCTTGACAATCCGCAAAAATTTATCAAAAAAGCTTTAAAGAATCTGGCAAGTTTTATCAAATCTTTAAAAACAATAAAAAATAATATGCAGGCTATTAAAAAATATATAAATAAAATTATTTGCGGAGACTGCCTTGAAGTAATGAAATTATTTCCTTCCGAATCGATTGATCTAATAGTTACTTCGCCGCCGTATAATCTTAAAAATTCCACCGGAAACGGAATGAAAGCAAACACCAAAAGCGGAAAATGGGCGGAAGCCGCGCTTCAAAACGGATATTCTCATCATAACGATTGTATGCCGCATAAAGAATATGTAAAATGGCAAAATAATTGTTTGTTAGAAATGTTCAGACTATTGAAAAATACAGGGGCAATATTTTACAATCATAAAAGACGAGTTCAAAACGGATTGATTCAGGATAGAGACGACATCTTAAAAGGTTTGCCCGTAAGACAAATAATAGTTTGGAAACGCAAAGGGGGCATTAATTTTAATCCCGGTTATTTTTTGCCTACTCATGAAGTGATTTATTTAATCCCAAAGCCGAGTTTTAAATTGGTAAAAGGAGCAAACGCATATGGAGACGTTTGGGAGTTTACGCAGGAGATGAAAAACAAGCATCCAGCGCCTTTTCCTATTGCGTTAATAGAAAGAATCGTTTCATCGACGGACGCGAAAATTATTTTGGATCCGTTTTCCGGTTCCGGAACAACTGCGGTAACGGCTATGGGGTTAAAAAGAGATTATATAGGAATTGATATTTCGCCGGAATATTGCAAAATGGCTGAGAAAAGAATTGCGCGGAACAAAACTTGTAAAGAATATCCGTTTGAAAAACGGAATTTATTTGGATTAAAAGAAATTTTATAATGAATATTTATACAAAAGAAGATTTGATAAAAAAGTTGAAAGAAATTGTAAATTCCGGCTGGATACAAAACAGACGAGCCGGAAATAGCGGAGGCATTGGCAATACGCTTGAAGATTTGCTTGGGATAGAGGAAAATAATCTTCCGCTTCCAAATGTAAACGAGTGGGAATTAAAAGCGCAAAGACTTAATACAAGCTCGTTAATAACATTATTTCACGCCGAACCGTCTCCGAGAGCGTTAAAATTTATTCCGCAAATACTTTTGCCTAATTTCGGTTGGAAACATAAACAGGCGGGCAAAAAATATTCCGAAAACGAGAAAAGTTTCAGACAAACCATTAATGGAAAGTCGGCAAGCGATAGAGGTTTTAAAGTTTCTATAGATAGAACCAATACAAAGGTTACCGTTTCATTTGATCATACAAAAGTAGCCGAAAGACATAAAAATTGGTTAAATTCCGTAGAAAGAAAAATCGGATTAAAACAATTAAACCCCCAACCGTATTGGGGGTTTGACGATTTAAACCATAAGGCGGGGACAAAACTTTTAAACTGTTTTGATGTTCAGGCAAAAGTAAAAAAGGAAAAAAGAATTGAATTTTACCGATATGTTAAAGTTCAAATGCTACAAAAATTTAAATTTCAAGGTTTTTTGGACGCAATTGAGCAATCGGATATTTTAATAGATTTTGACGCAAGAACCGGTCATAATCACGGAACAAAATTTCGTATGAGACAAAAACGTTTGCCGGAGCTTTATGAAACCGTAAAAGAAATTATATAATAAGGCTTATACGTTGCATTCTGCAAATCCAAACAAAAACCGCTTGACAATCCGCAAAAATTTATCAAAAAAGCTTTAAAGAATTATGAACGCAAAAAAAATCAACCTCAAAGGGATAATAATAATAGTAGGAAACTACGGAAGCGGCAAAACCGAAGTTACCTTAAATCTTGCCGCTTACGCTAAAAAAAACGGCGTTGACGTATCCGTAGCGGATTTAGACCTCGTTAATCCATATTTCAGAACAAGAGAAGCGCTTAAGTTCTTATCCGGTTTAGGAATAAAATCGATACTGCCCGAAGAAAAATATTTAAAAGCGGATCTTCCCATATTAACCCCGAAGGTTGCAGGAATATTAAGAAATCCGAGCCAACTTACAATATTAGACGCAGGAGGAGACGACGCGGGCGCAACCGTTCTCGGCGCTTTAACTAATCATCTAACAGGCAAAAAAATAAAGATGCTGCAAGTCGTTAATAATTACAGACCGTTTACGGGGGACATAAAAGGTTGCTTAAAAATAAGAGAGCAAATAGAAAAAACTTCTCGATTAAAAATGACCGGCATAATCGGCAACTCAAACCTTATGGAGCAAACCGAAACCAACGACATATATAAAGGATACGAATTTGTAAAAACTTTGGCGGATAAAAGCGGCTTAACGCTGGAATTTATAACCTCTCCTACCGATCTTTTGAGCAAAATCAAACCGAAAAGTTTTTCATGCCCCATACTTTCTATAAAACGAGAGCTTAATTTTCCATGGAAAAGCCGAGCATAGAAAAATATGAAGGTTTACTTTTACAAATAAAAATTTTATAAAAAAACGGAATATAAGAATATAAAAAATTATATATTGGAGAAATTAAAAAGCGCTTTCTCCAAGTAATCAAAAAAGTTATAATCGGATAATTTTTCGGAATACTCGTTTGCAAAAACAATATTAATTTTTCGGAAAATTAAAAAAAAACCGAAGAGGAATTCGTATAACAAATTTAATAAACTCGTTAATTACGGTTTAAAATTATTTTGACAAAACTTTAAAATCTAATCCGCAAGCGCGCCGTTAGCGCGTAATTTAATATAGGATTGGAAGCCTTTTGAAACTTGAAAGGAAAAAAATTTTATGGCTTACGAACATAAAATCGAAATCGACAGATGTAAAGGGTGCGGTTTATGCGTAGATGTCTGCCCCAAAAAAGTTCTTGCAATATCGGATAACGTTAATACAAAGGGATACTTTCCGGCATATCAGAAAAAGCCGGAAGACTGCGTTTTTTGCTCTACCTGCTGCATAATGTGTCCCGACGTTGCTATAATAATAATAGAAAAATAGAAGGGAATATAAAGATGGCAAAAGTTTTAATGAAAGGAAACGAAGCTATCGGAGAGGCTGCAATAAGATCAGGATGCCTTAATTATTTTGCTTATCCTATTACTCCGCAATCCGAAGTGGCGGAATATCTGGCAAAAAGAATGCCGGAGGTAGGCGGAATGTTTTTACAGGGAGAAAGCGAAGTTGCGGTAGGTTACATGCTTTTTGGGGCGTCTGCCTGCGGCGAACGAGTTTTCACTACATCTTCCAGCCCCGGTATAAGTTTAATGAGCGAAGCTATCAGCTACATAGCGGCGGCGCAATGTCCGGTAGTTTTTGTTAATATAATGAGAGGCGGACCCGGTTTAGGCGGAATACTGCCGTCTCAGGCAGATTATAGTCAATCCGTAAAAGGCGGAGGACACGGAGATTATAAATTGCTTGTAATGGCGCCCGCAAGCGTTCAGGAAGCCGTAGAAATGGTTACCGAGGCTTTTGTTCTTGCAGAAAAATATCGCAACCCCGTTATGATACTCGGAGACGGACTTATAGGACAAATGATGGAGCCTGTCGAGTTTCCGGAAAAAGTTGCGGCAAAGCCGTCCGATAAAAGCGAATGGGCTACCACCGGCATGGATACAAGAAAAAGCGATAAAAGAAACCTTGTAAAAACATTATTTCTTGATCCCGAAGAATTAAACCGACACAATCTGATGTTAAAAGAAAAATATAAAAAAATGGAAGCAGAAGAGGTCAGATACTCCACTTATAATACAGACGGCGATTATAAGGCGGTTATAGCAAGCTACGGCACAATGAGCCGCGTATGCAAAACCGCTATAGATATGCTTAAAAAAGAAGGAATAGAAGTTTGTATGATAAGACCTCAAACCCTTTTTCCGTTTCCGGAAGTTGCAATACGCAAAGCGGTAGAGAAAAAATCCTGTAAACTTGCGATAAGCATAGAAATGAACATGGGGCAGATGGTAGAAGATATACAACGCTCGGTTAGCGGCATAGTTCCGGTAAAATGGTACGGAAAATGCGGAGGAGAGATTCCAACGCCGGAAGAAACTGCCGAAGCGGTAAAAAAATATTTAAATAACGAGGAGTAAAAATCATGGGAAAAACCTTTTTAAAACCGAACTCCCTTTCGGATAATCATACCCATTATTGTCCCGGATGCACTCACGGAGTTATACACCGCTTAATTGCCGAAGTTATAGACGAATTAAAAATCAGAAAAAACACCGTAGGAGTAGCTCCGGTAGGATGCGCGGTTTTGGCGTATAATTATTTTAATTTCGATTTTCAAGAGGCGGCTCACGGGCGCGCTCCGGCTATGGCGACCGGAATAAAAAGAGTAAGACCCGATCTTAATGTTTTTACATATCAAGGAGACGGAGACCTTGCCAGCATAGGAATGAGCGAAATAATACATTCCGCAAACAGAGGCGAAAAATTCACTACAATATTTGTAAATAATGCGGTTTATGGAATGACCGGCGGGCAAATGGCGCCCACTACAATGCCGAATCAAAAAACCACGACTTCCCCTTTTGGAAGAGACGTAAAAGATGTTGGAATGCCTATAAAAATGGCAAATCTTTTGGCGGCGCTTCAAACTCCCGGATATATAGAAAGAACAACCGTATTAAAGCCAAAATATATAGTAAAGGCAAAAAAAGCCATTAAAAAAGCTTTTATATATCAGATGGAGAAAAAATGTTTTAGTTTTGTAGAAGTGGTAAGCACATGCCCTACAAACTGGGGAATGACTCCGCAAGATTCAATAAAATGGGCGGAAGATACCCTGCTGCCCTATTATGAGCTCGGAGTATTTAAAGATACGCCCAAAATGGAGGAAAAAAATGCAAAGTGAAGTAATGTTTGCCGGTTTCGGAGGGCAGGGGATACTTCTTAGCGGAAAAATACTTGCTCAAACCGCTATGGATCAGGGATTTGAAGTTGCGTGGGTTCCTTCTTACGGTCCCGAAATGAGAGGCGGAACCGCATATTGCACCGTAGTAATAAGCGACGAGCCTATAGGATCGCCGATAATAAAAAATCCGGCTCATCTTGTGGCTATGAATCGTCCTTCTTTAGAAAAATTTGCCGGCATTGTAAAACCAAAAGGGGTAATTTTAATAAACGCCTCTTTAATACCGATACGCTCCGGCAGAGACGACATTGACGAATTAATCGTTCAAACTACGGAGATAGCCTCGGAAATAGGCAATATTCGAGCCGCTAATATCGTAGCGCTGGCTTCCTTTATAGCAAGAAGCAGAATAGTTGATTTTGATATATTTCGGGAATGCGTTAAAAAAGAATTTTCTAAAAAACCGAAACTTATACCCTTAAATATGAAGGCGGTGGATAAAGGGAAGCTCGCCGCTAATTTTGACGTATAACTTCGTAGTTTATTTGTTGGCGGCGTTGGATAACAATTTTTAATCCTCGAAATACTAGTAGTATTCCTCCGGTTAAAAATTATTATCCGCCTTGCCAACAAACAAACTACTTTGTTATCCGCCGAAATTATGGCGTATAAATAATCAATATCGCGAGGGAGCAAAAAAGTTTTTGTTGTCATTTCGAGCAAAGCGAGAAATCCCTGAATTATTTCGGTTAAAAATTATTATCCGCCTTGCCAACAAACAAACTACTTTGTTATCCGCCGAAATTATGGCGTATAAATAATCAATATCGCGAGGGAGCAAAAAAGTTTTTGTTGTCATTTCGAGCAAAGCGAGAAATCCCTGAATTATTTCGGTTAAAAATTATTATCCGCTTTACCAACAAACAAACTACTTTGTTATCCGCCAAAATTGCGTTATTTAAATAGTCAATAATTAATTTTCGTTGATAATTCGGTTGAAATTTTTTTTGTTTTGCTAACAAACAAACTACGAAGTTATACGCCAAAATTATGGCGTTTAAATGACAAGTAAAAACAACTATTCGTTGAAACGCCGGTTAAAAATAACGTTCGTCGTTGAGAGGGAGCAAAAAAGTTTTTTTTTTGTCCTGTCGAGCGAAGCGATAAATTTTTTAATTATTTTGGATAATATTATTAAATTTTAATAATAATTATATAAAGGCGCAGCATCATGAAAATAGAATATAAAAAAAATCTATTATCAGTACCTCCGTATATTCCGGGAAAACCTATTAAAGAGGTTGAAAAAGAATACAGGATAAAAAACGCCGTAAAACTTGCGTCAAACGAAAGCTCGCTCGGAATATCTCCCAAGGCGCTTGAAGCTTTGAAAAAAAACATAGATTCTTTAAACAGATACCCAGAGCAGTCTCGATTATCTCAAAAACTTGCGCAAAAATATAATGTTTCGGACAAAAATATAGTTTTGGGAAACGGTTCGGACGAAATATTAAAAATGTTTGCAGAGGTTCTTTTATCCGAAAAAGATGAAGCCATAATGTCCGAGCATTCCTTTGGAATGTACGATATAGTAGTCAAAAGCGCGGGCGCCTCTTCGGTATTTGTTCCTTTTAATAATTTTAAGATAGACCTTGACGCTATAAAAAAAAGTATTACTCCCGCTACAAAAATAATCTTTCTTACCAATCCTAACAACCCCACAGGCGCAATTATAGAAGATAAAGAGTTTGAAAACTTTATCAAAGATATTCCGCAAAATATACTTGTAATAATAGACGAGGCATATATAGAGTTTGTTCGGGATAAAAAAAATATAATAGACAGCCTTAAATATATAAAAAAAGGTTATTGCGTAGCCGTAGCAAGAACATTTTCCAAAGCTTACGGGTTAGCAGGTTTAAGAATAGGATATTCGATAATGCAAAAAGAGCTTGCATCCTTTTTAAATAGAATCCGGCTGCCTTTTAACGTTAATATTTTAGGCGGCGAGGCGGCGTTAGCCTCTTTGGATGATGAAGATTTTTTAAATAAAACCGTTTCTTCGGTTCATAACGAAATAGATTTTATATCCGAAAAACTTGACGAAATGAAAATAGAATATCTGCCTACGCAGGCAAATTTTTTATTTGTTAACATCAAAAAAAACGCTGATAAAGTTTTTAAGGACATGTTAAAGCTTGGCGTTATTATAAGGTCTATGAAAATCTACGGCTATCCCAAAGCAATTCGCGTAACCGTAGGGATAAGAGAAGAAAATTTAAAATTTTTGGAAGCCTTAAAAAAGGTATTATAAAAAGGTAGAATAAATAAAGGGATTTCTCCCTTCGGTCGAAATGACAGGAAAATTTTTTTTTGCCATGTCATTTCGGCGAACGAAGCGAGAATTAAAATCGTAATTGTTTGAACTATGATTTATATAATTAACCGATAGACTATTTTAGATTTTTTTAAATATGAGGATTAACCTGCAACCAAACCCAGATAAATTAGTAGAAATAGCCGGCATATCCATGCCGCTTATCGGCTTTTACGACGCGCCGGATGCAAGATTTTTTGAGCCGTTCGCAAAACCGAAACACTGCATTTTTTCCTGTTATGAAAATTGGTTAAAAGGGGAAAGCGTTATTATTTCCGAAGAAAATTTTAGTTGTATGGGCGCGGGCTACTGGCTTTGCGGCGTTGAATCTTTGCCCCGCGATAAATTTGTAAGATTCCTTGCGGAAAAGGAAGGGCTTAAATATTCGCCCGCTTTAATGAATAAATGGCTTGATAATCATCAGCCCTACAAAAAAGAACATAAGTATATTGCGATCTGCCCATTGAAACCCGAGCGGTATGATTATCTTAAAACGGTTACCTTTTTTGTTAATCCTGATCAGTTAAGCTTATTGATAACCGCATGCGAATATCATAACGCTTCTATAGACGCTCGTCCCGTAATTGCTCCATTCGGATCAGGTTGCGGACAATTATCCGCTTTATTTAAAAATTTAGACGTTCCGAAGGCGATTATAGGAGCGGCGGATATCGCGATGAGGCAATATTTGCCGCCTTCCATACTTGCTTTGACAGTAACAAAGCCTATGTTTCAACAACTTTGCGAATTAGATAAAAACAGCTTTCTCTACAAACCTTTCTGGAAAAGACTGAAAAAAGCAAGGGCGGAGATAGAAGAGACATAAAAAAAATGAAACTGAATAAAAAACTCTTAATAACAATAGACGGTCCCGCCGGAGCGGGCAAAACAACCGTAAGCAAAATGCTTGCCAAAAGACTCGGATATAATTATATCGACACAGGCGCATTATACAGAGGAATAGCTTACGAAGCTCGTCAAAAAAATATAACTGCGTCAGACGACAATAATTTAAAAAAAATCTGCGAAAATATAAATTTGGAATTTGTAAACGTCGGAGAAGAACAACATCTTTTTTCCAATAACAAAGATATTGAACCTTTTATAAGAACCGAAGAAATTTCAATGCTCGCCTCTGCGGTTTCGGCAAAACCTTTTGTCCGAAAAGCTCTTTTAAAACTTCAAAGAAATCTCGGAAGCAAAAAATGCGCGGTTTTTGAAGGTAGAGACATGGGAACCGTAATATTTCCGAATGCGGATATAAAATTTTTTCTACAGGCTTCCATAGAAGAAAGAGCAGAGAGAAGATACAAACAGCTTCCAAATGCTTCGGAGCGGGGTTTGAAAGATATTAAAAACCGAATAATTAAAAGAGATAAAAACGACAGCGAGCGGAAACTTGCTCCTTTAAAGCCTGCAGAAGACGCAATCATTATAGATTCTACCGAAATGAGAGCGGAACAGGTAGCGGAATTGATGATTGCCTCTATTTTTCGATAAAATAGGAGAAAATATTCATAAATAGATTTTATAAACAACCCTGTATTTTTTTATTTATAATAGAAAAAACAGGTAGTTTTTATAAAAAAAATGATAATTATAAATTATATTTTTGCGATTTTTAAAAATTTCGGTTGTTTTTTATTTTTCTTTTGATATAGAGAGCAAGTTTAACGCTAATTCGGCGTTATATTAAAATAGGTTAAAGGGGATTTTTTTTTATGGTAAATGTTATCAACGAAGATACAACACAAACAGTAAGTATGGATCATACGGACGTTCAAATACCGGATACCGAAAGCGTAGAGGATACCGAAAGCGTAAAGGATATCGAAAGCGTAGAGGATACCGAAAGCGAAGAGTATTTAAACAGCATGTATGAAGAGAGTTTTAAACGTTTCAGAGAAGGAGAAATTGTAACTGGGAAAGTTGTAACCATCAACAAAGACTATGTCTTAGTTGATATAGGTTATAAATCCGAAGGGCAAATACCTATACACGAATTTGCAGACGAGCAAGGAAAAATTAATGTAGCTCAGGAGGATTCGGTAGAGGTAATGATTGACTGGTGGGACGACGAGCATGAAATCGTAAATCTTTCGAGAGAAAAAGCGGAAAAAATCAAGGTATGGGAAGAAATTAAAAAAGTTTATGAAGATGCCGGAACAATCAACGGGCCAGTTACAACCCGAGTAAAAGGCGGTTTTACCGTCGATATAGGGATCCAAGCATTTTTACCCGGTTCGCAGACGGATATATATCCGGTTCACGATCCTGATAAACTGGTGGGACAGTCCTTTGATTTTGAAATATTAAAATATAGTCAAAAACGGAATAACATCGTGCTTTCAAGGCGTTCTATTCTTGAAAGAGAGCGGGATGCCGCAAGAAACGCAACCCTTGCTTCTATAGAGGCGGGTAAAAACGTTTCGGGAGTAATAAAAAATATAACCGAATACGGCGTTTTCATCGATCTCGGAGGGGTTGACGGACTTCTTCATATAACCGATATTTCTTGGGGAAGAGTCAAACATCCTTCCGAAATATTTTCTATCGGAGACGAGGTAGAGGTAAAAATACTTGCTATAGACGAAGAGAAAAAAAGAGTATCTTTGGGCAGAAAGCAGCTTACTCCAGATCCTTGGACCGGAGCAGGAGAAAAATATAAAGTAGGCGAAAAAATTACCGGAAAAGTTATCAGCCTTACCGATTACGGCGCCTTTATAGAATTGGAAGAAGGAGTGGAAGGCTTAATACATGTTTCTGAAAT
The DNA here is from genome assembly GCA_029939135.1 of Desulfobacterales bacterium. Lineage (GTDB taxonomy): Bacteria > Desulfobacterota > Desulfobacteria > Desulfobacterales > JAFDMD01 > JAFDMD01. The sequence goes on along the minus strand of JAOZTP010000023.1, from coordinate 4,666 downwards.
GTCTTGGACAAAAAAGATAAGACATCCTTCAAAAATAGTATCCGTAGGCGATATTGTGGAAAGCGTTGTTCTTGATATTAACGTTAAAAACAGACGCATATCTTTGGGTATGAAGCAGGCTGCGGAAAATCCATGGGATATTATAGAACAGACATTCCCCATAGGCACAACCATAGAGGGAAAAATTAAAAACATTACCGATTTCGGAGTGTTTATAGGAATAGATAACGAAATAGACGGGTTAGTTCATATATCGGATATTTCATGGACAAAGAGAATAAAACATCCGTCCGAAATATATAAAAAAGGAGATACGGTTCAGGCAATAGTTTTGGATATAGATAAAAATACCGAAAAATTTGCGCTCGGCATCAAACAGCTTACGCCGGATCCTTGGTCAACCGTTAGTCAACGTTATAAAGTAGGAAACGATATTGAAGGGGTTATTACAAACGTTACCGATTTCGGAGTTTTTGTAGAGCTTGAAGAAGGAATAGAAGGCTTAATACATGTATCCGAAATAAGCGACGAAAAAATTAAAACTCCCGTAGGATTATATAATGTTAGAGACTCTATCATATCAAGAGTTATGAATGTAAATAGCGACGAGAGACGCATAGGGCTTTCCATAAAAAGAGTAGGCGTAGAAGCTGTATCAGATGGAAATTATCATATGAATAATAAGAAAAGTAAAACAAGCTATAGTTCGTCGCTCGGCGAGGCTCTTTTGGAAGAAATGAAAAAATCTAACTCTTAAAAATAAATATTTCCCGTAGAAATTTTGTAAAACTGCAAAATTTTCTACGGGAAACAGTAACGCCGGATACAAAATTGGCGTTTTTGCTTTATCATACTATTTTCTACTACAGGTCATTTTAAAACATGTTTTCTAACAAGCATCCCTTTTTATTCTTCATCCTTATGTTTATAACCGTAAGCGCGGCTTTTTTCATCTCGCTTGCCCTTATCGTCGGAGTTATCGTTAAAAGCATAACCGATCCCGATTCTTTACAACAGATAAAAGGAGAGAAGGTCGGAGTTATAGAGGTAAACGGAGTAATAAACGATTCGAGCCAAATAATAGAAGATATAAAGGCATTTAGAGATAACAATTCAATAAAAGCCATAGTTTTACGAATAGATTCTCCTGGAGGAGGAGTAGGAGCTTCGCAAGAAATATATGCGGCGGTTAAAAAAACATCGGATAAAAAACCGATTATAGCCTCCTTTGCTTCTATAGCAGCGTCTGGCGGATACTATATAGCGGCGGGAGCTACAGGGATAACCGCTAATCCCGGAACAATAACCGGAAGCATAGGAGTTATTATAGGATATACCAATTTTCAAAAGCTTTTGGAAAAAGTAGGCTTAAAACCTGTAGTTATAAAAAGCGGAGAGTATAAAGACGCGGGTTCGCCGGTTCGAGAAATGACCGATAAAGAAAAAATATTTTTTGAAACTTTTATAAAAAACATCCATTCGCAATTTATTGAAGCGGTAGCAAAAGGAAGAAATATAGAACGGGCAAAAGTGGAAGAAATAGCGGACGGCAGAATCTATTCTGGACAAGAGGCTTTACGACTTAAACTTATAGATAAAATCGGCGGTCTTGAAGAGGCTGTTGAATGGGCGGGCAAAAAAGGAGGTATAAAAGGAAAAATCGAAACCGTTTATGCCAATAATCGAGATAAATTTTCTTTTATAAAAAATATAAAGCAACAGATACAAAACTTGCTTATATCCTCTATATCTTCCGATACAACTACAACCGCAAACATCGGCTATTTGTATAACGGAGTCCGATAAATATTTTTTTCTATTCTAATCAATAAGCAAAGTCTCATAGCCAAATATAACCGGCGCAAGTCCAATGACGAACGATATTTAATCAGCAAAAGAATGATTATTCAGAATAATTAAGAGATTTCTCGCTTTGCTCGAAATAACAGGAAGCAATTTTTTTGTTCCGTCCTCTTGACGAATGTTATTTTGCTTTTCGCTTCGGATTTTCAACTTTGCTTTGCTAACAACGCAAACCGTTTGACATAAAGCCTCTTAAAAGTTATTTTCCAATCTGCAAGAGACGCTACGCAAAAAAAATGAACAGTTGAATCGGAAAAAAGGATGATATAGATATAATGTTTCCTACAATTTTAATAGTAGATGACGAGCTTTCGATATGCCAAACTCTTGGCGGACTTCTGGCGGACGAAGGTTTTGAAATAATGACGGCGCTAAACGGTTATGAGGCGTTAAAAATAATAGAAGAAACCTCTCCTGATCTTGTTCTTTTGGATATATGGATGCATGGAATAGACGGCATGGAAACTTTAAAGGAGATTAAAAAAAAACACCCGTATATACAGGTAATAATGATAACGGGACACGGAAGAATCGATACTGCAGTTTCCGCTATAAAACTCGGGGCATATGATTTTATAGAAAAACCGCTATCGATAGATAGAGTAATAGTGGCAATCAACAACGCCCTTAATTTCAGACGACTTCAGGAAGAAAATAAATACCTGCGAAAAAAAACAATAGAGAAACATTCCATAACCGGAAATAGCGCGGCGGCGTTAAAATTAAAAAAAGAGATAGCTACCGCCGCTCCTACGGATGCGTCAGCGCTTATAACCGGAGAAAACGGAACCGGAAAAGAGTTGGTAGCGCATTCCATACACCTGTTAAGTTCCAGATGCGATAAACCAATTATAGACGTAAATTGCGCGGCTCTTTCAAACGATTATATAGATATAGAACTTTTCGGCTCCGAAAGCAAAAGCTCCTTTGGCAAAAGAATAGGAAAATTTGAGCTTGCAAATAAAAGCGCTATATTCTTTGACGAAATAGGGGATATGAGTCTTGAAGCGCAGGGAAAAATATTGCGCGTTCTTCAAGAACGCCGGTTTTCGAGATCGGGCGGCGGAAGAATGATAAATATAGACGTCCGAGTTATAGCCTCCTCCAACAAAGACCTATTGCAAATGATAAAGTCAGGCGACTTTCGAGAAGATCTTTATTATAGATTAAACGTAATGCCTATAAATGTTCCTCCGTTAAGAGAACGAATCGAAGATATACCTCTGCTTGCGGAATCTTTTTTAAACGAATATTCAAAAAAAACAAAATCCCCTATAAAAGGAATAACAAAAGGCGCCCTTAAGTTAATGCAGGAGCATTCTTGGCGCGGAAATGTACGGGAATTAAAAAATCTGTTGGAAAGATTATCCATAACCGTAAAAAAGAATAAAATAGGAAAAGCGGACATTCCCATTTTAAAATAGGAAATGGTTATAAACAAGGCAAAAAGGATAATAAAAGGATTTCTCGTCTAACTTGGCAAGGCTTGACAAAATCATCGGAGAATAACAATTGAGAGTAAGCGCCGGAGAGTTTAAAGGGAAAAAACTTATTCCAATCAAAGGGACAAGCATAAGACCCTCTTCCGATAAGATAAAAGCCGCTATATTTAATATACTTGGCTCTTCTATAAAGGGTAAAAAAATACTCGATCTGTTTGCAGGAACAGGCGCATTAGGAATCGAAGCGATAAGCAGAGGCGCCGAGTTTTGCATATTTATGGATAATAATAAATATTCTCTTTCGATTATAAATAAAAATATTAATTTATGCCAGCTTCAAAATAGAACAGGAATAATAAAAAAGGATATTATTAAGTCCGATACGCTTATAAATCACTCCGATTATCCGTTTGATATAATCTTTTTAGATCCTCCGTATAAAGCAAATGCAATAGTTGCGGCAATAGAAAAGATAGCCAAAACCATTTTTGAAGATTCACAAGTAACAATCATAGCCGAGCATTCAATCAAAACAAAACCTCCTCAAATAATAACCCCATTTATTTTATACGACACAAGAAAATATGGTAATACAGGCATATCATTTTTTAGTAACTTTTCAATTCTTATATAAAGAAGTCTTTTTTTGCTTGATTTTATCCGCATTCAGATAGGCTATCTCATACTTTAATCCAATATATTTTTTCAGGAGATTTAATTTGCGATAGCAAGGAGGCGATAGCTTTGCCAACTTTGTCGCCGTTCAAAATTTCCGCAAGAATCTTTTCAATCTCTTCAGTATTATTTCCATAATATTTTTTATCCGTTAAGTCGAAAAAGACTACAAATTTGATATTTCCATACCATTTTTTAAGCGAATTTAAGTGGAAAACTATTGTTAACTTAAATGCCAGTCAATAATTTGAGAGACATGCAATTTTTTTTTCATTCTTTTCATTTCATACTTGAAGGAAACCTTGCATTGTGTAATAAGGCTCGCAAACTTTTTGTGTTTTTTAGGGCTATTTTTTTACTATTTGTTAAAGTTTCTAGTAAAAAAAGACCATTAATGATGGAATTATAAATTTGAGTTACAGGAGGTTTATAGATGACTACTGGGCAACAGATAAATTCTTACCATAATAATGCAGATTCTATTGCTATTATTGGCATCGGCTGCAGACTTCCGGGAGGAGTTAATAGTCCGAAAGATTTTTGGAATTTATTAAGCGAAGGAAAAGACGCTATTACCGATATTCCCAAAAACCGTTGGAGCCAAAGAATATTTTATCATCCGGATAGAAACATGGCGGGTAAAATATATGCTCCTAAAGGCGGTTTTGTAGATAATATAGATAAAT
>JAOZTP010000115.1 GCA_029939135.1 Desulfobacterales bacterium | reverse complement strand
GTTGGATAGAGTTTTGCCAATACCCGGCATAGATCAAAACGTATCTAAAACATTAAAAAAAGAAATTAAAAAAAAAAAAATCAAAACTCTGTTAAATAAAACCGTTATATCTGCGGAGAATAAAAATGGCAAAATAGAGACGACTATAGCCGATTTATTGTCCGATACAAAAAAAACGGATACAATAACAACCGATAAAGTTTTGGTATGTATAGGAAGAATGCCGGATACAAAATCGCTTAAGCTTGACAATATAGGAATTAAAACCGATGAAAAAGGGTGGATTATTGCAGATAATCAAATGCAAACAAACATAGAAAATATATATGCCATAGGAGACGTTTTAGGCCCCGAAAAAATCATGCTTGCTCATTGCGCAAGCTACGAAGGAAGAATTGCGGCGGAAAACTCCATGGGAATTAAAAGCGCAATGGATTATAGCGCAATACCTTCCGCCATATTTACCGCTCCGGAAATAGGAAGCGTGGGAATTACCGAAACCGAAGCAAAAATAAAAAATATTAACATATCAAGCGAAACAATTCTTTTTAGAACCCTCGGAAAAGCGCATGTAACTGGAGAAATAGAAGGAGAGACAAAAATAATATTTAATACCGATACTCAAAAAATATTAGGGGTTCATATAATCGGAGCGCATGCAACAGACCTGATAGCCGAAGGCGCTCTTGCGGTTAAAAACCAACTTACCGTAAAACAGCTTGCGGAAACAATACATGCCCACCCTACCCTGTCCGAAATTATGGGGGAAGTATCTTATAAAGCCCTTTTTGAAATTTAATATTTTTGCTATTTAACGGTTTTGACGAAAAAATCTTTAATGGAAAAAAAATGCTTATAAATTTAAAAAAAGCAAGCGTTTGGGCTTCGGAGTATTTAAACCGAAATATTACGAGTTGCAACATCTCGTATCTGCTTCAATACGGAAGAATAAACAGATACGGAGGCGACAAAAGCCCCTTGATCAAATTAGACGAATTAAAAACATATTACGATTCTTATAATAAAGAAAAAGAGTTGAAAAAAAAATTCGGGGCGGACCTAAACTGGCGTCTGTCCTTTAACGAATATAAAGAATCGGAAAGAACAAAGCATGTTCATAGGCTGCATCCTTATAAAGGAAAATTTATTCCACAGTTAGCGGAATACTTTCTTGACGCCAATACGGACGAATTTAAAAAAGAACAATTCTTTCATAAAGGGGAAATAGTATTAGACCCGTTTTGCGGAAGCGGAACAACGTTAATCCAAGCAAACGAATTGGGAATAAACGCAATAGGGATAGATATTTCCGCTTTTAACGCTACGCTATCCAACGCCAAAATTGAAAAATATAATATATCCGATATAAAACAGTCCGCTTATAAAATTACCGCAAAGCTTGAAAATTTTCAAAAAATAAAAAATAATATTCAATTCGAAAAAAATCTTCTTGCCGAGCTTACAAAATTTAACAAACGCTATTTTCCTTCGCCGGAATATAAAATAAAAGCAAGAAAAGAAGAAATCGAAAAAAAAAATACTCAGAATAATTTCAAGCCGAGCCATGAGATCCTACCGCGCCACTACTCATGCCGATTTGGGAACATTAAAAGAGCCGACGAATAGAACCTATTATTGCAAAAAGCATGGCAAAATATGCAAGCCTCTATTCTCTATAGCGGGATGGTGGAAAAGATATGTTAAAGATACGGTAAAACGAATTTCCGAATTTAATAAAATCAGAACAGATACCTTCCAAAAATGTTTGGCTGGAGATAGCCGAACAATAAATATAGAAAGAGAAATTAAAAAAAAATTGTTTGCATTCGGGACATTAATAGAAAAAAATAAAATCGACGGCATATTTTCCAGTCCTCCGTATGTAGGCTTAATAAATTATCATGAACAGCATGCTTACGCTTACGAACTATTCGGCGTTGAAAGAAAAGATTTTACGGAAATAGGACCTCTATATAAATGACAAAGCATCGAAGCGCGAAAATCTTATATAAAAAGAATTTCGGACGTTTTAAATAATTGCAAGCCCTTTTTAAAAAAAGATTACAACATATTTTTAGTGGCAAACGATAAATACGACTTATATCCGCAAATTGCCGAATTATCCGGTATGAAAATCATTAATCAATATAAAAGACCCGTTTTAAACAGAATTGAAAAAAACAGAGCGGCATACTCGGAGATAATATTTCATATAAAGGGAAAATTATAATGGGGTTATCAAATAACCAAAAAAATAAAATAAGAGAACTTTTATCAAAAAAAATCAAAAATAAGTTGGAAAAATACGGACGAGAAACGGTTTCAATGCCTTTTTTGGCAAGAATCATCCAAGATAACGAAAAAGTTGCGGCGTATTCATTTATACATTCTATGGCTACAACTCTTGACATGAGTATTTATGAAGATATATCCGTAATAATAGCGTTCAAAACCGCAGAAGAGGCTTTTAGAAATTATGGAATCGGAGGCGTTATTTCAAAAAAACAGAAAATAGTTATATCCGATATTGTTTCAAAACTTAGAAATAAAAAAAGTGTTAAAAGCTTCGGCAGAAAACGGAGAATTCCAAAAGTCCGGCAATATTGCGGATTTTTATATGAAAAAAGAGGGCAAAGAATACTATTTTGAAATAAAAACCGTAAAGCCGAATATTGACGTATTTGAAAAAAGCAAAACAAAACTATTGGAATGGGTTGCAAGAAAAAGAACCCCTATCAACGTTTATTTGGCTTTTCCATATAATCCGTATCACCCGAAACCATACCATAGATTTACCGAAGTCGGCATGATGGATCCGCCGAATGATTTTTTAGTTGGAGATGAATTCTGGAATTTTATAGAGGGTAACAATACCTTTTTAGAACTGTTAAAAACATTTGACGAAGTAGGCAAAGAATTTAAAGAAATAGCGAGAGAAAAATTTAATTCCTATTAAAAACATAGGCAAAAAAATGATAATAAAAATAAACGGAAAACAAGAAAACCTTAAAGGAAAAACAACCCTTTTGGAACTGATAAAAGATAAAAAATTAAATTCGGCAGTAATAGCGGTAGAGTATAATCAAAAAATAATTCCGAAAGAAGAGTTTGACAAAATAATTTTAAAAGATAAAGACAAACTGGAAATTTTAACATTTGTCGGAGGCGGATAAAAAATATGGAAGAGATATTGGAAATAGGCGGAGAAAAAATAGACTCCAGACTTTTTATAGGAACCGGAAAATACCCTTCGGATAAATTAATACCCGAAATAATCGAAGCGTCCGGAGCGCAAGTAATAACCGTAGCCTTAAGAAGAGTCGATTTTAATGCGATTACTCAAAACGTAATGCAGTTTATACCGAAAAATATAAAATTGCTTCCGAATACGTCCGGCGCAAGAAACTATGAAGAGGCGGTTAGAATAGCAAGACTTGCAAAAGCCGCAGGATGCGGCAACCGAATAAAAATAGAGGTAATATCCGATAATAAATATTTGCTGCCGGACGGACATCAAACCGTAAAAGCAACCGAAATACTTGCAAAAGAAGGCTTTATAGTTATGCCGTATATAAATCCGGATCTGATAATAGCAAAACAGCTCGTATCCGCAGGAGCGGCGTCCGTTATGCCGCTTGGCGCGCCCATAGGAACAAACATGGGGCTTAAAACAAAAGAAATGATAAAAATCTTAATAGAGGAAATACCGCTTCCCATAATAGTGGACGCAGGCATAGGCAAACCTTCAGACGCTTGCGAAGCTATGGAACTCGGCGCGGACGCCTGCCTTGTTAATACCGCCATAGCCGCTTCGGATAATCCCGTATTAATGGCAAAAAGTTTTAGCGAGGCTATATCCGCAGGCAGAAAAGCATACCTTGCCGGATTTGCGGCTCAACAAAAAGCGGCAAAAGCATCCTCTCCGCTTACGGGATTTTTATATGAGTAACCCCCAATTATTAAAAATGCTTAATCACAAAAAATAATAATTATAAAAACAATCAGGGGTTTAATCACAAAAAAAATAATAAAATTTTATTGTATAACAAAGTAGTTTGTTCGTTTTGAAGGCGAAAAAAAAATTTAACCGCAGGAACACATGGAATATTTCGAGGGTTAAAAAAAAATTCAACTCCCAAAACGGGCAAATCAAGAAGTTATCCGACGGAATTTAAACAAAGGAACAGGCGTGAGCTTTTACGATACATACCTACAATATAAAAATTTTGATTTTAAAATTTTTTTTCAATCTATAACCGAAAATAAAATCAAAAACATCCTTGCAAAAGAACGGATAAACCAACTCGACTTTTTAACCTTGCTTTCCGAAAAAGCCTCTGGCTTTCTCGAAGACATGGCTTTAAAATCTCATAACCTTACAATAAGCAACTTCGGAAAAACAATACTGCTATTCATACCGATCTACATATCCGATTATTGCTCAAACTCCTGCCTTTACTGCGGTTTTAGCTCTAAAAACAAAATAAAAAGAAGACATCTTGATTATGACCAAATAAAAACCGAAGCGGAAAAAATAGCCGAAACAGGAATAAAACATATACTCCTTTTAACAGGAGACGCCCCGAAAATAGCTACCATAGACTATATAAAAAACTCCGTAAAAATACTTAAAAAATATTTTACCGGCATAGGCATAGAAATATACGCTTTAACCCAAGAAGAATATGACATCCTAATACAAAAAGGGGTTGATTCCTTATCCATATATCAGGAAACCTATAACGAAAAACTATACCAAAAACTCCATCCCGTAGGACACAAAAAAGATTATCATTTCAGACTAAACGCTCCGGAAAGAGCCTGCATGGCAAAAATACGCTCCGTTAATATAGGAGCGCTACTCGGATTAGACGAATGGCAAAAAGACGCCTTTTTTACCGGGCTTCATGCCGATTATCTGCAAAATAAATACATGGATGCGGAGGTTAGCGTATCCCTTCCGAGAATAAGACCGCATGCCGGAAATTTTAAAGTATCGCATCCGGTTGACGATAAAAAATTCATTCAAATAATGACCGCTTTCAGAATATTTATGCCAAGAGCAGGAATCGCCGTATCTACAAGAGAAGCGCCCGAATTCAGAAACAACATAATAAAACTCGGAGTTACAAAAATGTCCGCAGGCTCAAATACTTCGGTAGGAGGATACGCTTTGAATAACACAGATACAAAACAGTTTGACATATCCGATACAAGAAGCGTTAAAGAGATGGAAAAAGCCATAACAAAATTAGATTATCAGCCGGTGTTTAAGGATTGGCAAACATTATAAAACCATTGCATAGCTTCCAATAAAATAATTTAAAAAGATTTGTCGGACTGAGTAGTAATAAGCGTATGCCGATTTAAATCAATTCGGATATGTCCAAAGCTTGTTTGCTCCGCTTTTTGCTTGTTGTCTCGGATTTTCCTCGACAACAAGAGCTGCTACGCAAATAAACTTTGGACATATCCTTTCCTAATCATTCCTTTTATAAAAAATTTATAGTAAACAGGCTATATACAACGGTTTTAATAGAAATATAAGCAGAAAAACGAATTATGAAAAACGAATTTGAAAAAGCATTGACTTGTTATATTGATAAAAACAGCCTTAAAAAAATAGAAAAAGTAAAAATAGGAATAGCCGGAGCAGGCGGACTCGGATCCAACGTCGCCTTTAATCTGGTAAGATCCGGTTTTTGCAATTTTGTTATAGCCGATTTTGATATTGTAAGCTATTCCAACTTAAACAGGCAATTCTTCTTTTATAATCAGGTAGGAGAAAAAAAGGTTTCCGCTCTTTACAAAAACCTTTTATCCATAAATCCTAACCTTAATATCAAAACCTACGAGCAACAAATAAATCAAAATAACATCCGAGCAATCTTTAAAAATACGGACGTTATAATCGAAGCTTTTGATAAGCCTGAATATAAAAAAATGATAATAGAAACCTACATAAACTCTAACAAACTAATAGTAGCGGCGTCCGGCATAGCCGGCTTCGGAAAAAGCGACGAAATAAAAATCCATAAAATAAAAGATAACCTCTACATAATAGGAGACTTAAAAACCGAAGCAAATCAAACAAACCCTCCGCTTTCTCCGAGAGTAAATATCGCGGCGGCAAAACAGGCGGATGTAGTTTTGGAGTATTTTTTAAACACTTAATAAATATGGCAAAAAAGGATTGCCGAACATTTATCATAATGCCAAACAGAGTTTTATTTCCGGCTTGAATTTATATATAATTATGGTTATATTAGGGTCTGTTGACAATTCATAAAGGTAGCCAAAGGAAAGCGCGAGCCAA
>JAOZTP010000022.1 GCA_029939135.1 Desulfobacterales bacterium | reverse complement strand
AAGCCGCGGGCATCGAGTTCGGCGAACTTTTAGATAAACTTATAGAATTAGGACGCGAAACAAGATAGATAGTTAATGTGGCTCCCATAGAAAAAAAAAGGATTTTTGATACGGGAACTATTTAAAAAATATAGAGATTAAAAAATATAAGGAGTAAAAATGATGAAAATATTTATGCGAGTTTTATTATTATCCATTGTTCTGTTTTCCTTCAACTGTTGGGCTGGCAGCGAGATTAACAATTCGAACCATACGGCAAGATATTTCAGAGATATGTCTTCATCCATAGATCCGGACGTAATATATAATCCGGCGGGCATGGCTTTTGAAGAGAGAAATTCTATTGCCGTCGGAATTCAGACGATTTTTAAAGATTATTGCTCCGGCAACCCCGCCGGATGCGCGGACGACGTTTCGCTTGTTCCGGATTTGTCGGTTCATTACAGATACAGCGACACCCTATCTTTTACCGGAGCATATTATATTGTAGCGGGCGGCGGAGAACTGGAGTTTGAGGAAGGCAACGCAATGACCCAGTCGATAGGCAAGGTTTTATTAAGTGTTTTTGGAGCTCCTTTGGCATCTGGAGGATACAACACCCCCGGAGGCGCAATAACACAGCAAAGCATGACGGTTGAAGCGGCATATCATGCTTTAAAAGCCGGCGTAGTATATAAGGCAAGCGATAATATAGGCATAGCCGCCGGAATTATGCAGGTATTCGGCACAAAATCGATCGAGGCTCAGCTAACGCATACAAATGCGGTACAACCACAACTTATCAACTTGGATATGGATCAAGAAGCGTCAGGAATGACCGGATTTGCATCTTTGCATTATAGCCCGAATCAATTATGGGATTTTTCGGTAAATTTTACAGGACCTGTTAAGTTGGAGTGGAGCTCCGATATAGAAACCAATTCCCCGGTAGTAGAAGGGGCAATAAAAAAAGATGATGTTCAAGAAGACCTTCCGGCAGTTTTCGTCCTCGGAGCAAAAAGAAGCTTTTTTACGGATAATGGAAACTTTGAATTAAAAACCAACCTTACATACTATTTGCAAAGCGATTTCGGGGGCGTAAGATGGGATGATATCCTTGTCGCCAGAGCCGGCGGAAATGACAATAGACAGGAAACATTCGGCGACGGTTATGAAATATCTCTCGGCGGAACATGGGAGCCTGTAAACAGCAAATTAAAATATTATGCCGGCTATCTTTATAGCAACCCCAGAGCCGATATAGAAACCACGTCAACAGTCAAACCTTCTTTGGTTTCCAATACGTTAGGGCTTGGCTTTGATTATAAATTAAACGATAACGTAACTTTGAACTTCGGAGGCGCCGCAACCTTTTATAATGCGGAAACAACTTCAAAAGACGTAGAACTTAGCAGAAGAACATATGCGGTTGGAACCGGCTTGAAATATTACTTTTAAATTTTTGGATATTTGAGTTTTTGAATATACTCCTTCCCTTACAAAAGGGAAGGAGTATAAAAATTCCCGTTTAATTTTCAAAATATCTGCCATAATCCCTTTTCTTATATTGATAATAAATTGGTTTTATGTCAATTATACTTTTATCTGTCCATAATTTTATATACAAATACAGCGACTATTCTTATTAATCGTAATGCCTTATAATAAGGAGAAAAATAAGAGGTTGAACAACGGTTTAAAATAAAGGAGGTTAAAGTGTCTGAAAAAAGCGTTTATTTAACAAAGCCTTGGCTTGCCAATTATGGCAAAAAAGTTCCCGAACATATTGAATACGAAGAACTGTTTTTATACGATTTTTTAAAAAAGTCTGCCGCCGAATTTTCCGAAAATCCGGCTTTAAATTTTCAGGGATATAAGATCAGCTTTAAAAAATTTAAAGAAATGGTAGATAATTTTGCCGGTTTTCTTCATAGCGCAGGGATAAAAAAGGGGGATTCCGTATCTATTTTACTTCCGAATCTAATACCCTGCGTAATATCCTACTATGCCATAATGAGAATAGGCGCTATTTGCGTAATGAATAATCCATTATATTCGGATAGGGAACTTGAGCATCAATTTAACGATTCAAATTCAAAGCTTCTTATTACATTAGATCTTCTTGCCAATAGAATGATTAAATTGCGAAGCAAAACTAAAATCAAAGAGATAATTTATACCTCAATAGGAGATTATCTGCCGTTTCCTAAAAATTTTTTATTCCCTTTGGTAGGCAAAAAAAAAGGATTGGCGGCAGACGTAAATAAAGCGGATAATTTATACAGATGGAAAGATATATTATCTCAAAGTTATCCGGATGCTCCCCAAGCCGAACTTACTTTTGAAGATACCGCAATGTATCAATATACTGGAGGCACTACCGGAGTTTCCAAAGGGGCGGAGCTGACTCATGGAAATTTAACTAAAAATATTCAGCAGTGTAGGGCTTGGTTTTATGAGTTTGGAAGAGGCGAGACCGTTCTTTTGGGAGCTCTTCCTTTTTTTCATGTTTTCGGGCTTACATGCTGTATGAACTTTGCGGTTTGTATGGGCTGGGAAAATGTGCTTGTCCCGAAACCGCAACCAGACCCGCTTTTGAAAGCTATAGTTAAATATAAGCCGAGTTTTGCGCCTCTTATTCCTACAATGTATATAGGATTGATAGAGCATCCTGATATAGCAAAACATGATCTGTCTTCCATTAAAGGCTGTTTTTCAGGAAGCGCATCCCTTCCCATAAAGGTAATAGAAACTTTTGAAAAACAGACTGGAGCTACCATAGCGGAAGGCTACGGCTTAAGCGAAACAACTCCGGTCGCCCATGTTAACCCTTTAAACAGAGAAACAAGAAAAGTAGGCAGCATAGGGCTTCCCGTTTCCGATACCATAACGAGAGTCGTTGATTTGACGGACGGCGAAACGGATGTTCCGGTAGGAGAGATCGGCGAATTGGTTATAAAAGGACCTCAGGTTATGAAAGGTTACGTAAACAGACCCGAAGAGACCGCCGAAGTTTTAAAAGACGGATGGTTTTTTAGCGGCGATATAGGATATATGGATAAAGGCGGATACTTTTTTATAGTAGGCAGAAAAAAGAACATGATAATATCCGGCGGATTAAACGTTTATCCTAAACATATAGAAGAGGTATATTTCAGACATCCTAAAATATCGGAAGCCGCCGCGGTTGGAATCCCTCATAAATCAAGAGGCGAGGCGGTTAAGCTTTTTGTAGTTCTTAAAAAAGGGGAAAAGGCTACTCAAGAAGAGATTGTTAAGTATGCGGCGGATAAGCTTGCAAAATACAAGTGGCCCATAGAGGTTGAATTTATGGATGAACTGCCTAAAACCAACGTAGGCAAAGTTTTAAAAAGAGAGCTGCGAAAACAATAAAAAAATGAAAATTTTATATTTGGATAATATAAGAGGATTTCAGGACTGCTATATCCCTATTACGGACGTTAATTTTTTATTAGGAGAAAATAGCTCCGGTAAAACTACGGTTTTGAAATTAATAAATATAATCGGTTCCAAAGATTTTTGGTTTAATCAAGAGTTTAATACCGAGCATATAAGATTAGGTAATTTCAAAGATATTGTAAGCGTAAACTCAGAGGATAAAAGTAGTTTTAAAATAGGGATGATTGATCTGCCCAAAAGCAAAAAAGAGAATTATTTTGCTTGTTTGACGACTTTTACCGAAAAAGATGGGCTGCTTGAAATTTCCGCATATAATCGAATAAACAATAATAAAGAGTTGAGAATTAGGTGGGTAGAAAAAGATATTAGGTATAAAGAGGTTGAACATTCCAACTCCGATATAAATGAGGATAAAATTTTTAGCATCTTTAAGGAATGGATAAAAGATGAAAAGGGAGAGGATGTTGGTAAAAAATTTTCATTACCAAAAGAGGCGCTCCATTTTGTTATGAGAAACCCTGCACAGATCGAATTTTATTTTGCATCTAAGGGAAATGAGCAAAAAGTTGATGGAGAAGTACTAGATTCTATATTGGCTGAGTTTACTTACAACCTCGCTTGGATTGCCCCTATAAGAAGCAAGCCGAAAAATATTTATACCGTATATAAAACCTCTTATAGTCCCGAAGGGGAGCATACCCCGTTTTTACTTAAAACAATATTGGAACAAAAAGAGGTAAAGAATAATTTTTTAAAGCTGATTAAAAAATTTGGAAAAAACAGCGGGCTTTTTGATGATATTAAGATAAAAAAGTATGAAAAAACGCCTGCCGCCCCTTTTAGCATACAGGTTAAGATAGGAAATAGACTATTAAATTTAGATAAGGTCGGCTATGGGGTTCCCCAATCTTTACCCCTTATTATAGAATTATTTAACCGCCCTAAAAATTCCGGCTTTGCAATTCAACAGCCGGAGGTTCATCTTCATCCTAAGGCGCAGGCGGCATTCGGAGATTTAATTTTTGATTTGGCGGAAGCGGAAAATAAACAATTTCTTATAGAAACTCACAGCGATTATACTATAGACAGGTTTAGGTTAAATTACAGAAAAAGCAAAAAAAAGCCGAAAATAAAATCTCAGGTATTATTTTTTGAAAAGGATAATAATCAAAACAGGGTTTATCCTATTGAGATAATGGATAACGGAGAGTATGCGGATAATCAGCCGGATAGTTTTCAAGATTTTTTTATTAAAGAGGAAATGGCTTTGTTAGGATTATAACATGTGTATTGTCTTAGATATAAACTGCCTTTCCCCTGTATTTAATAAAGAGGATGAATATCATGACGATTTTAAACCTGTTTTAAACTGGATAATTAAAGGTAAAGGCAAATTGGTATATGGCGGGAAAAAGTATAAAGAGGAATTAAGAAAAGCAAAAAAATATTTAAAGATATTAATCCTGCTTAAAAAGAGGAATAAAATCGTAGAGATAGACGATAAAAAGGCGGATAAGGAGCATAAAAAATTATTAGAAAAAATAGAGGAGCCTGATTTTGACGATCCGCATTTAATAGCAATTATAATAGTATCAGGATGTAAGTTAATCTGTTCGGTTGATAAAAGGGCTTATAAGTTTATTAAAGAAAAATCCCTTTATCCGGCTCATTTTGAAACGCCCAGAATATATAGAGGAAAATCTAATAAAAATTTGCTTTCGGATAAAAATATAGCCGATATTTGCAAGCCGGTTTCTAAACCGAATAAAATAATACAAAAGCTATTAGCCGCGGCTATTAAATAATATTTTTAAAATAAGCCGAGTTATCGGAATGAAAAAAGGCGGGGTTTTTAACCCCGCCTTTTTTGTTTAATTCTTATAAGACATAATATTGTTGCATAACAAAGAATTTTGTTTATTTTCAAGGCTTGCGAAAATTTTAAACGCAGGCTTATTAAATGAACAAGAGGGGAAGTTATGCAATTAATTCAAACAATCCCGCGGCTCCCATGCCGCCTCCTATACACATAGATTCCACTCCGTATTGTACGCCTTGCGCTCGCATTCCGCTAAGCAGGGTAGCGCATAGTTTTGCTCCTGTGCATCCCAAAGGATGTCCTAAAGCTACGGCGCCGCCGTAAATATTTACTTTGGATTGATCTATTCCGACCTCTCTTATGGAGTATAGGGCTTGAGACGCAAATGCTTCGTTTATTTCAAACAACCCGATATCTTTAACCTGTTTGCCCGCCACTTGTAAAAGCTTTGGTATTGCATATCTGGGTCCTACTCCCATTTCTGTCGGGTCGCATCCTACGGCGGTAAAGTTTACAAGTCTCGCTATTGGTTTTAAGCCGAGTTCCTTTACTTTTCTTCCGCTCATAATAACCGATATTGCGGCTCCATCCGAAGTTTGGGAAGAGTTGCCGGCGGTAACGCTTCCTTTTTTTGCAAATACGGGTCTTAATTTGGCAAGCCCTTCGATAGTGGTTTCGTCTCTAATCCCCTGATCATGCTCTACGATTACGCTTGTTTTCTTTCCGTTTTCAAATACGGTTGCAGGAGCCGGTATAATCTCTTTATAAAAGCCTCCGTCTCTTGCCGCTTTTGCTTTCATATGAGACTTATACGCAAATTCGTCCTGCTCTTCTCTTGAAATTTTATATCTGTTTGCCACATTTTCCGCAGTGATTCCCATAGGCGTATAAATGTAGCCGTATTTAGGATCAGGATAAGGGCGGGGCATATTGCCTCCGAGCGGAACCGAGCTCATCATTTCCACTCCGCCCGCCAGAATTATATCGTCTCCTCCGAGTCCGGCTTCAATTTGCTGGGTAGCGTAAGCTATAGCCTGCAAACCGGAGCTGCAAAATCTGTTTACCGTAACTCCTGGAACATCTTCGGGAAGCCCTGCTATAAGGGCTACTACGCGGGCTATATTAAAACCCATTGTTCCTTCCGGAAAGGAGCATCCCACTATAACGTCGTCCACCTGTTCCGGTTTTAAAGCCGGTATTTTTTTCAAAGTGGATTTTATAATAAAAGCCATCATATCTTCGGCGCGGGTATTTTTAAAAACTCCTCTTTTTCCGCTTTTTCCAATTGGGGTTCTGTATGCGGCTACAATATAAGCTTTGTTATCCGATATTTTATTACTCACTTTAAACCTCCTGTGTTTTTATTACTTTAAAAGCGGTTTTCCCGTAGTTAATATATGAATTATTTTTTCTACGGTTATTTGGTCTTTGCATAATTCCGTAAAAACTTCTCTTTCAAGAGCAAGCATGGTTTGCTCGCTAATTACGCCCGGCGCGGTATCGCCGCCGGTAATTATTCTTGCTACGCCTCTTGCCACTTTTGCGCTGTGAGGCGCTATAAATCCGCCTTCTTCAAAGGATAAAATTCCTGCGTTAAGCATGCCAAAGCCGTCTTGCCCCATAACTCTTATAGGTTTTGGCGCTTCCGGAGAGTAGCCGCTTTTTACCATATGTAAAATTTCCTCTTTGGCGGCTTTAAAAAGGTTTGATCTTGCGGAAACAATTTTATCGGTAGGTTTTAAAAAGCCGAGTTCAAAAGCCTGTTTTGCAGACATTGACACTTTTGCCATAGCTATTGTTGAAAAAACGGCTTCAACAAATTTGCCTATGTCGTTTCCTACAACCGAAGCAGGAATGCTGTTTATTATTCTGGAATATAAGCTTGTGGAGCCGCTGCCTGCCGGAATAAGCCCAACGCCCATTTCAACTAATCCCATAAACGTATTCGGATGAGCCATAACTCTATCGCAGCCCATTATCAATTCGCATCCGCCTCCGAGAGCTCTGCCATAAACCGCAGCGGCTACCGGATAGTTTATATATTTTGCTTTATAAACAAGGTGTTGTAAAGCGCCTGCCATTGCGGAGATGCCTTTGAAATTTTTCTGCCCTATAAGTCCCATTACCAAACCGAGATTTGCGCCCGCGCTAAAGAAATCATGGTTGTTTCCTATGATAAGTCCGGTTCCGTTTTCATTTACATAATCGAGCGATTTATCAAGAAGTTTAAGAGCCGACTCGTCAAGAGCGTTTACCGGATTTGTATGGATTTCAAAAATAAAGACTCCGTCGCCCGCATCATGTAATGTTGCGCCTTTATTGGATATAACGCTTTTTTTATTCTGTTTTAAATTAAAAAGGCATACAGCTTTTTCATCAACTTTAATTTCTTGATATTTTTGAGATTTAAAATCGAAGAAGAATTTTTTGCCTTTTTCGGTTTTATAAAAGGATGTAACCTTTTGAGAAAGCATCTTTTTTATATTTTCCGGAACCTTGATGCCAGACTTTCCCATTTCCTCTACAGATTTTTCTACGCCTATGGCATCCCAAAGCTCAAAATGTCCAAGCTCGAAATTATAGCCCCATTTCATAGCGTTATCTATATCGACTATGTTTTCGGCTACTATTCCTACCATGCTTGCCGCATAAACCAATTGGCTGAAAATTACGTCTTTGGCGTAAAGCGCGCCTTTATCATCTCCGTAAACTATCGCTTTTATGCTATCTTCAACGCTTTTTGCCTTTTTAGCGGCAGCCAAGCATGCAAACTGAGGTTTTTCCAAAGGACCGTAAGTTAAGGTTTTATGATCTATAACGTATCTGTTTATACCCTTGCCCACTTTTTCGGTTTTATAGAATCCGCCTTTTTTCGGAGTCTTTTTGCCGAGATGCCCTTTTTCCACCATTTTTGCAGTAAAATCAGGAATTTTAAGCATGTCGCGTCTCTCGTCATCTTTGCACATAGCGTAAAGATATTGGGCGACTTTTCCGGCGGTATCCAATCCTACCAAATCGCTTGTTTTAAAAATGCCGGTTTTGGGTCTTCCTATTGCTTTGCCCATTAAAGCGTCAACTTCGGGTATGGCAAGGTCATGTTCTATCATTTTTTGCATAGCGATTGTCAAACCGCATACGCCTATTCTATTTCCGGCAAAACCAGGGACGTCCTTTGCAATTACAATTCCTTTGCCGAGTCTCTCTTTTTCAAAATCGGCTATAAATTTTACAAGTTCTGGAAGAGTTTTAGGACCAGGAATTATTTCTAATAATTCCATGTAACGCACTGGATTAAAAAAATGGGTTCCTATAAAATGTTTCTGCATCTCTTCCGGCATATCTTGCGATATTGCTTTTAATGATATTCCTGAAGTATTAGTGCATATTATAGAGCCGGGTTTTCGGACAGCCGCAACCTTTTCAAGAAGGCTCTTTTTTATTTTAAGATCTTCTATGACAACCTCTACTATCATATCGCAGTCTTTTAAAAGATCCATGTTGTCAAATGTTCCGGTTTTAATAAGTTTTGCGTCCTGCGCCGATAAAAATAGTTCCGGCTTTGCTTTTACGGTTGCTTTTAACCCCGCTTTTACTATTTTTTCCGATATATCAAGTAGAACTACCGGAATTCCGGCGCCGGTATAAGCCGCCGCTATTCCGCCTCCCATTATGCCCGCTCCGAGCACTCCCACTTTTCCGATTCTTCCTTGAGCAAGTTGTTTATTCTCTAATTTGTATTGATTCATATTGACCTCCGAGTAACTTGATTTGTTTCCATAAAAAAAAGTATTTTTTTATGGAAGCTCGTTAAAATATATATTTTTTTGCTTTAATAACTCTTTCGGCTATTTTTCGGCGTAATTTTATATAATTTACAGGTTTTACATTATATGCCATGTTATCTATTTCATTTAATCTTTCTTGTAGCAAAGGATCATTATCCATAGCGTAAGCAACCGCCTGTTTTGCCCAGAAAGCTATTCTCGGCATAATCTCGCTGCAATATATGGAAGCCGCCGCAATATAATATTCGGCTTTTTTTTCTCCGTTTTTTGTCAGCGCTTTTTTTGCTCTTAAAAGCCCGCTCTCCATAGCATATATTTCCATAACTATTTCGGCTATCATAGCCAATAGTTCCTGATCTTCCGGATTCATTATCAGTTTTGCCATTATATTTTTAACGGTTGCCAAGGCGATGGTTTTTGCCATTTTCAAGGTATGTTCTTCGCCTGCAAGCGGTTCGTTTTTAAGCTGAACAGAGGCGGGATTGTAAGCCGCCGCAGATTTATAAGCTTCGCCTACCGCGCCCATCAGATTCAATCTGCCGGTCATAACTCTTTTTAATATGGTGCCTGCGGTTAAAAGACGGTTGATTTCGTCCGTTCCTTCAAAAATTCTTAATATTCTTGCGTCTCTGTATATTTCCGCGGCGGGATACTCTTCTATAAAGCCCATTCCGCCGTATATCTGAACAAGTTTATCCGCGCATATCATCGAGGTTTCCGCTCCGTAAACTTTTGAAATGGAGCATTCGATAGCATATTCTTCTATTGCTTTCGAGTTGACGTTCGGATCTTTTGTGCCCGAAAAGGTGTCTTTCATGTCGCCGGCGATTCTGTGTTGAAGGCTTTGGCATATATAAGTTCTAACGGTCATATCGGCTATCATGTTTTTAATCATTCCGAAATTGGCTATAGAGGTTCCGAACTGTTTTCTTTCTTTTGCCTGCTTAACCGCCATTCTTATTATTTTTTTAGCGCCGCCGCTTGCCATCTGTCCGAGTTTTGCGCGTCCTATATTTAATATGTTAAAGGCTATTTTATGACCTTTGCCTATATCGTATAAAACATTTTCTACCGGAACCTTGCAGTCCTTTAATATAACCGAAGTGGTGGAAGATCCTCTTATTCCGAGTTTATCCTCTTCGGCTCCTATAGATATGCCCGGAAAGCTTTTTTCTATAAGAAAAGCGGTAAATTTACCGTCTTCTACGTTTTGCCCTTCTTCTATTACTTTGGCGTAAACCGTAAAAATATCTGCCCAAGAGCCGTTTGTAATAAATATTTTTTCTCCATTTAAAATATAATGTTTTCCATCTTTGGAAAGAACCGCCGAAGTTTTGGCATTAAGAGCGTCAGATCCGGCATCCGCTTCGGTTAAACAGTATGCGGCAATTGATTCGCCCGAGCATAATTTTTCAAGATATTTTTTCTTTTGAGCGTCCGTTCCAAAATAATTTAACGGAAGGGTGCCTATCCCGTTATGGGCGGCAAATGTAGTGATAAAGGAGCTGTTTCCGAATCCCAAGCCTTCCGCAATAATACAGTTGGAGGTGGTATCCATACCTTCCCCGCCGTATTCTTCCGGCACTCCCGCTCCCAACACCCCGAGTTCTCCGGCTTTTTTCATAAGGTCTATAGATATTTTACCTCCGTCCGCTTTTAAATCATGGGCAGAGTAAAGCGACACCTCTTTTTCGGCAAATTCTATAACCGCCTTTTCAAGCATCTTATGTTCTTTGGTAAAATCTTCCGGCGTAAACATTTCTTCCGGCATAATATCATTTATTAAAAATTCGCCTCCTTTGAGAGCCATTTTTTCCTCCTGTAATTATGAATTTAACTGTTGAAAACTATTTTGCAAACTGGTATGACCTCTTACCAGAAAAAACATAAAAAGCAAATAAAAATTTCGGGTAAAAGCATAAAAGAGGAATAACCGGAATTAATAGGTAAAAAGGGGCGTTTAATTGTTTGAACTCTGATTTGATCGATTTATTATTAAGCAGATATGTTCTATAGGCTTTTTTTCGAGATTAACGCTTATAAATGGTTTTAAAAGCTAAAAAAAATAAAGATATTTCTTGCTTTGCTTAAAATAAGCGGAAGGATTTTTTTCTTCCTTAATGCTAATCGGCAAAGCAAAGCGAAATATTATAATGAGAATATAAGAATGGAAAATCAAAAAAACACTATTTTAAGACCCGCGGAATTTGCGGAACGAGAATTATTAACCGGTATCTTAGACGGAACATATCCGGTAGGCTCCGCTCTGCCGAGCGAAAGAGACTTTGCCTTTAAAGTGGGAGTTACAAGGGCTACTTTTAGAGAAACTCTTCAAAGGCTTGCAAGAGAAGGCTGGATAACTATAAGGCACGGCAGGCCTACCGAGGTAAACGATTATTGGAATTCCGGCGGTTTGGGTATGCTTGCGACTTTAACAAGATACGGAAAATTTTTACCCAAAGGTTTTTTGTTTCATCTTATAGAGGTAAGAAACAATATGTTGCCGGATATAGCCGAGCTTGCGGTTTTAAAGGCTTCGGATAAAATAATCGAATATTTGAAAAATTATCCAAAATTAAAAGATAACGCTCCCGCATTTGTTAAATTCGATTGGGAATTGCATATGTTAATGGTAAAACTTTCCGAAAATCCGATTTTTTCCTTTATTTTTAATGATTTCGAATCGATTTATACTATGATGACCTTAAAACATTTTAAGATTGAAAAGGCGAGGGAGCTTGCAAAAAATTATTATAAGGAGCTTTTGGACACTATAGAATTAGGGCATGAGGCGGTAGGAAAATTGATTAAAAGCAGGTTGAAAAAATCGGGCGAGATATGGAAGGGGCTAACGTAAAGCCTTATAAAAAATTTACTTCATTGTATAAGCTTTTTTGTGAGGGGCTACGGTTAGAAAAACTATAACGTTATCGGGAAGGTTTTCGCATAGACAAAATTCGGCTTTGGGAAACTTGCGGCATTCTTCGCAAATGACAAAAATAATACGAAAAATTTTATCTATGCGGGCACTTCTACAACCGATAAGATGCAGTTCGCCGCTTATATCGGTCAGTGTCTCGGTATTGTTATAAGGATAAGAGATTATCTTTTTGACTTTGTTTTTGATTCTTGTTTTTAAAGATGAATATTGGCGCAGATTAAGAACAAATCTTTTTTCATATAAGGCGTTATATTCGCTCACTCCAAACCTCTTTGGCAGGATAAAATTGAAGCGTTTTTTTTTTTTCGATTTTTTAGTTCCAACATATCATTATAAAGAGGCGTATTCGGGTTAATAACAAATATATCCGGTTTTTTGTTGGCTGCGGATTTAATCTCTTTGCTGACGATACGGCGTATAATAGGCTTCGATGCATCGGCAATTTGTTTGGTGGTTAAATTGTTATTTGCGGGTATCATTTTATCCTCATGTTTTTTGGCGTTATTTTTTATCAAGACCTTTTTTATAGATGCTATAAAAGCCAAATTGTCAAAAGCAGATTAAAAAAATCGGGCGAGATATGGCAGAATTTAACTTAATATAATTTCGGGGGGTTGCCTTTGGTATCCACAACGGCGCGAGCAAACCCTTCCCATCTTCCTATAATATCATTCCATTCGTTAGACTGAAGATAATCCGTATCTGGATTGTCTAATGTAAATTCTGGCATATATATTCCGACCGCTCCTTTTTCGAGCAGCCCTTCTTGGATAACCCCTTTTTCGCGCAATATAAGAATAGGAAGCCCCAATTGATAAGCCATAGCGGGTTCTATTTGGCAATAAGGGCTTGTAAGCCAGATATTTTTTATCGATGATTCCAAAACTCCCGGAAGTTCGGCTTTCGGTCTTACTTTACCCTCAATAACAATGGTTCTGCGAAAGGCTATGGTTATTAATCCGTTGGATTCCAACATTAAACGCCGAATCGATTTTAACGGCGCGTCCATGTCGTAATCGGTAACGCCTAATGTTATCGGTTCAAAGCCTCTTCCAAAAAGATAATTTTCCAGCCTGTTAATAAAATTTTGCTGCTGTGTTAAATGAGGTTTGGGATAGCTTAAAAATACTGATATTCTCATTTTAATCTTTTTCTTTTCAATAAGGTTGTTACTTTTTGATTTTATACGCTTCAAAGTGCGGGTTATTACCGCAAGATAGATGATTATCCTTTTTGCTATTATAATCATGCGTTACGTTTAAAAGAGATTCGGCGGGATTACCCATATAGCATTGCAATATCTCGTCAAATGTTAATCTACTTGACGCCAAGCATTTAAGTAGAGTGTTTATATCTTCTTCCGTCATCGAGTCGCAGGGAAAAGTTTCTGTAAAAATTTCTTTAAAGCTGTCATAACCTATTATCTTTCAATATGTTGACATGTTATTTATCCTTTCTATAAAAGTTGGAGTTAACTTTTTAATATTAATAACTTATACCAATAATTGATTATGTCAAGATGACCACCCGTCTTTTTTTAATATTATCAAGATCAAATATTTTGTAATAAAAAATAAAATATGCTATCGGGCTTAAGTAAAAAATAAGGAAGGAGATAAACATTTATGAAAATTCATGAATATCAGGCAAAAGAGTTGTTTCGCAAGTATAAGATAGCCGTTCCCAAAGGAAGAGCCGCATTTACGCCAGAAGAGGCTATTTTATCGGCAAAAGAATTGGGCGAATATCCTGTTGTTATCAAAGCGCAAATTCATGCCGGAGGCAGAGGAAAAGGGGGCGGAGTAAAGCTTGCCGGTTCCGAAGCCGAAGCGGAAAATATTGCAAAACAGATTATCGGTATGAGTTTGATAACTCATCAAACCGGAGCCGAAGGAAGAGTTGTTAAAAAAGTTTTAGTGGAACAAGGGCTTAATATTGAAAAGGAATTGTATTTAAGCATTCTGCCGGATAGGGCGACCGGAAAAAATCTTATAATAGCAAGCGAAGCCGGAGGTATGGATATAGAGGCGGTAGCGGAAGAAACCCCGAAAAAACTTATTAAAGTATATGTAGATCCGTTAATGGGCATACAGCCGTATCATTTAAGAAAAACCGCTTTCGGGCTTAATATTTCGGCGGATTGCATTAAAGGTTTTTCCGCTCTTTTAAAAGGTTTGTATAATCTTTTTACGGATTACGATTGTTCGTTGGTAGAGATTAATCCGCTTGTGATTACAAAAGATAATAAGGTAATTGCATTAGACGCTAAAATGGATTTTGATGATAACGCTATTTTTAGGCATAAGAATATTGCGGAATATCGAGATATTGACGAAGAGGACGCTTTGGAAGCGGAGGCTTCAAAATTCGGGCTTAATTATATCAATTTGAATGGCAATATAGGAAATATGGTAAACGGCGCGGGACTTGCAATGGCTACTATGGATATTATCAAACAGGCAGGAGCCGAACCTGCAAACTTTTTGGACGTAGGGGGCGGAGCCGATGCCGTAATGATAGAAAACGGCTTTAGAATTATTTTAAGAGATTCCAAAGTAAAAGGAATATTAATAAATATATTCGGCGGTATTTTACGCTGCGACGTTCTTGCCTCCGGAGTTGTGGAGGCGGCGAAAAAAAACGATATAAATGTTCCGGTAGTTGTGCGTATGGAAGGAACTAACGTTGCGGAGGGAAGAAAAATTCTATTGGATTCCGGGCTTGCTATTATTACCGCCGTAGATATTAAGGATGCGGCTCAAAAGGTGAGCGCTATCGTAGCCGGATAAAAACGCTTTGTTGGGTTGCGCATATATTTACGATTTGGTTAGAAGGTAAAAATTGTTTCCAATCGGCAAAAGCTCCAGCGCAAAAAATGAGCGAGATTATAAACATAATTAATTTTGTCGTATAACAAAGTAATTTGTTCGTTTGCAAGGCAATATTAAAATTTTAACCGCAGGGTTATTGATAATAAGTCGAGGATTAAAATTTTCGCATAACGCCGCAAGCGGGCAAATTACGAAGTTATCCGGCAAAATTTAAACGGAGGAAAAACAAATGAGCATATTTGTTAATAAAAATACAAGGGTTGTCGTTCAGGGCATTACCGGAAAAGAGGGGCGTTTTCATACGGCGCAATGCGTAGATTATGGAACGAGAATAGTAGCAGGAGTTACTCCGGGCAAAGGGGGACAACAGGCGGATAATATTTCGGTATTTAATACCGTAGCGGAAGCGGCGTTAAAAACCAAAGCGGATTGCAGCTTAATTTTTGTTCCTCCGCAGTTTGCAGCAGACGCAATAATGGAGGCTGCCGATGCGGGCATAAAGTTAATAGTCGCCATTACCGAAGGAATTCCAATAGCCGATATGATGCGCGTAAAAGGGTTTTTAAAGGATAAGAATACCCGTTTAATAGGTCCTAATTGTCCGGGCATTATTACCCCCGGAGAATGTAAAATAGGGATTATGCCGGCTCCGATTCATACGCCCGGAGGTCCTATAGGGGTAATATCCCGTTCCGGAACTTTAACTTACGAAGTAGTATATCAGCTTACGCAGAAAAACATCGGACAAACCACATGCATAGGCATAGGAGGCGATCCGGTAAACGGAACAAATTTTATAGATTGCTTAAAAGCTTTTGAAGAGGACGCCGATACTAAAGGGATAGTTATGGTGGGCGAGATAGGCGGAAGCGCTGAAGAGGAGGCGTCAGAGTTTATATCCGCTTATGTAACAAAGCCGGTAGTAGGGTTTGTTGCGGGGCTTACGGCTCCTCCTGGAAGACGCATGGGGCATGCGGGCGCTATAATAAGCGGCGGAAGCGGAACTGCCGCGGGTAAGATTACGGCTATGAAAAAAGCCGGAATTAACGTATGCGAAAATTTGGGAACATTCGGCGAGTTATGCGCCGAAACCTTTAATTTTAGCGGATAACTTCGTAATTTGTTATCCGGCAAAATTGTTTTTTTTCTAACTTTACGGTTTGCCGTTTTTTTGGTTAAAAAATTTTAATCACAAGAACAAGATGATTCTATTCAGTTAGAATACGTTTGCGTTTGCTTGCCTTTTGAGATTTTCAACTGCGTTGTTTGACGTAAAACTTGTTAAAAATTGATTCCCAATCTGCAAGAGCCGCTACGCAAAAAAAACTACAAACATATTAGGTAATATAAACAGAGTAAACCCTCATTATTAACGATAGTTAATCACAAAAAAGAATGATTAAATTTTGGCGTATAACAAAGAAGTTTGTTCAAGTTCAAGGCTTATAACAATTTTTAACAGGAGGAATATTATTGTATTTCGAGGATTAAAAAATGTTATCCAACGCAGAAATTGGGCAAACTACGAAGTTATACGCCAAAATTTAAATCTTTTACGCTCATATCATCCCTTATTCCAAAGCGGGTTAATGCAAAGTCGTATTTAACGGGGTCTTTTGGATTGATCGCTTTAAAAGCGGCGGTTATTTCAAGAGCGGTTTTAATGTCAGGCGTTTTTCTTTTTGTAAAGCCGAGATTAAGAGAAATGTTACGCATATGAGTATCTAACGGGATTATAAGTTCAGACGGCAAAACGCCTTCCCAACCGCCCTGATCAACAGCGTCTTTTCTTACCATCCATCGTAAAAAAAGATTCATTCTTTTACATGCGCTTCCTTTTTCCGGCAAGGGTATAAGATGTCCAGGCTTATTTTTTTGCGCGTTTAAATTTTTTGCCAAAAAGCTCATTCCTTTAATAATCGGCAGCCCTTCGCTCAACTTCGCCTTTTGCTCATTTTCTGCGTTATGCTCAAATTTTAATGCTTGACTTGTATTGAATAAGCCTGCGTTTAAAATTTTCGCATGCCTTGTAAATGAACAAAGTTTTTTGTTGTGCAACAGGCTGTTCATGCCGGCGCAAAAGCATTCGTTTAAAGAGCCGAACTCTTTTATTACCCTTTTTATTCCGAGAAGAAAAGAGACAAAGTTTTTTTCGTCTGCAAATCTATGTTTAAAATTTTTATAGGTTTTTTTCAAAAAGTCGTAAGATGCGTTTTTTAAAAAAATGCTCGGATAAGGGAACATCGGCTCAAGAGCTTTTGAAACGCTTTTTAATATCTGTTTTACGTTTCCGTAGGCAAGCGAGGAAGCTATTAATCCGACTATTTCCCTATCTTTTATATTTTTATACGAATATAAAAATTCCAAAGGATCAGGATGAACATATTTTTTTTTATTATAAAGCTTATAAAGCTTTTCCAAGTTTGTTTTTAGTTTTGGATTATTCATATAATTTGTAATTGCAAAACCGGTTTTATAAGTCAAGTTTATAAGTTGGTCGGATAATCGTATTTGGCGCCGCTTATGCTCCGTAAGCGCTTTTAATCTGTTGACAAATCAAGCTTAATTTACTATTTTGCAATCGGCTTTAATCTCTATCTAATCTAATTTTTTTACGGAACAATCCTGATACGCCTCAATATAATCTGATATTCTCTTTTTTAAAGCCGAAAAAATAATTATAAAAGGTAATTTTTATTATACAAAGAGATTGAAAAAGGAGAAAGGGATGAAAAAGAGGTTTTTTTATTTTTCTTTTATTTGGCTTGTTCTTGTTTATCCGGCTTTTGCGGGGGAATATACTCAGACGGAAACCGTAACTACGCCAATAACAATGAGTTCGGAGGACACTAATTATACTAACGCTTCAACCGGCTCTATTACTATTACCGACGCCGGCATAGTAATAACATTCGGCGACGGAGAGGACAGCTTTACAAATCAAGGAGATGTTGACATTACCTCCACAGGCGAAAAAGGCGTATATTTTGGAGGTCCTACCGCTACTACCGGCGATAGTTTTACAAACGAGGCGGGCGGAACGGTTAATATTGATGCGGATGATGCCGCTATATTGTTTAATGACGGAGCAAATGGTTTTACAAATGCGGGGACTGCTGCAATTCATTCCGAGACTCTTGAGGGCATATATTTCGGAGACGGCGCTAATGTTTTTACAAACACGGGCGATCTTAATGTTACGAGCAATAGCGTTACAGCAGATAAAACGGCTATATATTTCGGAGCGGGTAACGACGCTTTTAGCAACTCGGGAACTCTTGAGGTTACGTCTGACGCGGAGGAAGGCGTATATTTTTTAGGCGGGGATAATAGTTTTACAAATGATGCGGGCGGAACGGTTATTATTAATGCGGATGATTCGGGCGTTTATTTTGACGACGGGATAGATACCTTTACAAATGCGGGGACTGCCGCAATTTATTCCGAGACTCTCGAGGGCATATATTTCGGGGATGGCGCTAATGTATTTACAAACTCGGGGGATCTTAACGTTACGAGCGATAGCGTTGCCGCGGATAAGGTGGCTACTATATATTTCGGAACGGGCGACGATGCGTTTACGAATTCGGGGATTCTTAACGTTACAAGCTCAAGTTATCGAGGTATAGACTTAAATAGTGGGGATGATAGTTTTACAAACGCGGTGGGAGCGACGCTTAATGTTACCGGAGAAGCGCTGGGATTAGTGTTTCTAGGTGGAGCGGATATATTTATAAACGAAGGAAGCGCTACAATTCGAAGCAATACTTTCGAGGCTATATATTTAGGCGCGGGGGATAACGTATTTACAAATACGGGGACGCTTACCGTTTCAAACGACGACGCGATCAGGGCGGTTATAGGTTCTGGCAACGGGGCGGATACGTTTACAAACGAAGGAACGTTTACCGTTACGAGTCCGAAGCATCAGGGTATAAATTTAGTCGGAGGCAATAATAATTTTACCAACGCGCCGGGCGGAAATATTACTATTAATGCGGATAAAGCGGGCGTTTATTTTACCGGCGGAGTCGATACTTTTATAAACGGAGGCAGCCTTGATATTACCTCTACAACTCTTGAGGGCATATTTTTGGGCGCGGGCAACGACATATTCCGCAATCAGGGGAATATTACAATTTCAAGCGGCGGAGCCGTTGGCGGCATAGCCTTTAATACCGGAGACGATACTTTTACAAGCGCGGGAAGTCTTGATATTACTTCCGCTTCCGGAACGGCGGTTGATATGGGCGCGGGCGCGGATATTTTTAATCTCGCCGGCGCGCTTAATTCCACAGATGCTATTCAAGGCGGCGCGGATGTGGATACTCTTAATCTCGGCGGCTCTCAATATCTTACTTTTGCCGGAGATGTCGCAGGTTTTGAAACAATTAATAAAGGGGATACAGGAGAGTGGGACCTTACCGGAACCGTAACCGATTCTACGACTATTAATATTAATAGCGGCGCTCTTTATTTAAACGGAACTGTTCCGGGAGCGGTAACAGCTACCGGAGGCGGTTTGGGAGTTACAAGCCCCAATTCAATAGGAGTTCTTAATTTGTCCGGCAGTTTGGATTTCGGCTCCGGGGCGTTATTAATAGATATAAATAGCGCGGGGGAGGATTTGGTTAACGTTACCGGAACCGCGGATATAAACGGCGGAGCGCTTGTTGTAAATCCGCTTGATATTCAATTGGACGTAAATGCTCCACGTCAGATACTTACTTCCGCAGGAGGTTTAACCGGTAATTTTGCAAGCGTAAGCTCCACAAGCCCGCTTTTTAGTTTTACGGCAGATTATGGCACAACAGATCAGGTATGGCTTGAAACGGAAGTGATTGATATGACGGAGTTTCAGAGTCAAGGTTTAATTCCGGCAACAATAAATCAGATTGCAGGCGGAGCTTATGCTCATCAGGCGATAGCCGCGGGAGTAACCCATCCGGTTATTACGGCGCTTCTCTCTTTAACCTCGCCGGATGCTATAAACGAAGCGATGAATACTCTTACTTCGGAACCTATGGCGACCGCTATTTCTACAAGCCATAATAGCGTTGCGGCTCAGTACGCAAACGTTTCCTCAAGAATGGGAATTCATCATATGTTCGGCGGAGCGCCAAATTCTAAATTTACCGCAGGCTTGGCATCCGATTATTTCCCTATATTAAACGCAAACAGCGCGCCTGAACAGGCGCCTAACGCTTTGTGGGCAAAAACAATATATCTTACGGCTAAAAACGATCCGAACGACGGAAAATTTGAGTTTGAAACAGATACTTCCGGCATAAGCATAGGAGGAGATTATATGTTAGGAAACTTTATGCTCGGAGTCGCCGGAGGTTATTCGACATCTGATATTGAATATAAAACGGTTCCTACGGAAGGGGAGACCGATACATTAAATATAAGCTTATACGGAAGTTATAATGCTCCGAAATATTATATCGATACAATATTATCTTACTCTAACCATAATTATGACATAGACAGATATATTCCGATTTTAAACGAGACCGCCAACGGCGATTACAGGGCGGACGAATATACGGCATATATTAACGGAGGATATCCTATACGGGTTAACAATACCGTAACGATTACGCCTTCCGTATCTTTGCAATACTCCCGTTACGATCAGGAGGCTTATACGGAAACAGGATCGAGCGCCGCTCTTGCAGTAGTCGCTATGGATTCAAACTCTCTTATTTCCGGTCTCGGCTTTGCCGTAGAAAAAACTTTGGATTACGGAAAATGGAAATTTTTGCCGAATGCAAAGGTTATGTGGAAGCATGAATTTTGCGATACCGTACAAACGGTTGAAGCAAGTTTTGCGGAGTTTGACTCGAGTTTCGGAACTTTTACTTCGGAAGGCTACGATCAGGGAGAGGAAGCTTTTGCTTTAACTTTGGGAGGCACAATATATAAAGGCAAAGATGCCGCATTATTCTTAAATTATGATTTGGGAATAAAGGATGATTATACTTCGCATGCGGTTACTGCAGGAGTTAAATTTTACTTTTAAAAATTTAGGCTGTATAGCTTTGTAATTTGTTCGTTTGCGGCGTTGAAAAAGATTTTTAATTCTCGAAATAGTATATCTATTCCTCCGGTTAAAAAATTTTTTCGCCTTGCAAACAAACAAATTACTTTGTTATCCGACAAAATTGCCGATTAATTAGTCGATGCTAAAAAATCATAATACAAGGACCAAAGGATAAGATTATAAGGCGCTAATTAGTCGATACTGAAAAGCCTGTATTTTAAGCTTACGCCCCGAAGTTGAAGCCTAATAAAAGATATAAAAAATCACCTGTTATTACTTTATCGCTTTTTATTCAGGGATTTCTCCTCGCTACGCTCGTCGAAATGACAGGCAAAGATAAAGTTTGTCGAAAGAAACAACGGGGAAATTTTTCCTTGCTTCAATAGACAAGATAGGTCTTTAAATTAGTAGACGCTGAAAAATCATATTAAATATTGTAATTATTATAGATTTCAAGAAAGACAAGTTAAAAGATTTGCAAGGAATTAGTATTAATTTTAATATTTTCTTGCAAATATTAAGAGGAAATGCCCATGATTAATAATAATTAATCAGAAAAAAAAATGATTATAATTCGGAGTAACAGAGATACAAAGGGACGCAGATATAAAGGAATTGGCTTTTAATTTTTTAATTGGAAAATATAAAAAGCGGTAGTTTTATTTGCGTAGCGGCAAGCAAAAAGCGGAGCAAACAAACTCCGATACTGCCAAATTGAATTAGCCAAATTAAATTATCGGGTAATTAACCGAAC
>JAOZTP010000021.1 GCA_029939135.1 Desulfobacterales bacterium | reverse complement strand
GCAATAGGCTGTTTAATATAGCCTGAAGTTCGCTTATGTTTTTTGTAGTGGCGGCGTTTTCTCTTGCGGCTACAAGCATTGATTCATTGTTTTTTGCAGGGCTTAAAAAATAGGTTTCTATGCCGTAGGCTTTTTTGTTTTTTGCGGCGTTTGTATGGATGGATATAAAAAGGTCCGCTTTTTTTGTGTTTGCAATTGCCGTTCTTTCTTCTAATGTTAGGTATTTATCTGTATTCCTTGTCATAATAACTTCGCATTTAAGCTCGTTTTTTATTCTTGAGGCAAGTTTTTTTGCTATTTTCAGAACTATATCTTTTTCATGTATTCCTTTGTAGTATCCGGGCGCGCCGTAATCTTTGCCGCCGTGTCCGGCATCTATAATTATTCTTTTTACTCCCAAGCCGAGTTCTTTTATTAAAGCCGGAGGTTTTTTTGAAGCGACAGGGGGGGGCGTCTTCTCTTGCGCATCCTTTGCTTGTTCCTCTTGCTGCTGGCTTTGAGCGGAACTATATATGTCTATAACTGTTCTGAAGGGGTCGTGTAAAAAAAAGAGTTGATACGATATGGATGTTTTTAAATCTATTACGACTCTAACTTTTTCGGCGTTAAACTGAGCCGCGCGGACGGCTGTTAATAGGTTGTCGTTTACTACTACGTTTTTTTGGATTGTATTTTCAAGTTTTGCGTTTTTAAAATCTACATATAATCTTTTGGGTTTTGCGGCTTTGGAGTTTTGTTTTAGTATATTATGGTCGTATGATACTTTTTTATCGGAATCTATAACTACTCTGGTATAGTTGGGATTGGACCAGCATCTTATGCCTGTTATCGAGGCTTTTGAATTCGAATCGGTATTCGGAAGATATGTTTTTGTTTTTTTGTTTTCCGGTTTCGGTTTCTTTTGGGGTTGTTGTTTTTCTTGAGGTTGATTTGAGCCTAATAGATTAAGTTCTTTTTTTGCTTTTGCTTTGTATCTGCTTTTGGGGAAGTGTTTTATTATTCTTTTGAATATATCTATCGCTTCGTTTTTATCCGATCTTTTTTTAGAGTATTTATATAGTTCGCGGTAAAGCTTGCCTGTCATGTAAAGCCCCGCTGCAGCCCAAACCCCTTTGGGATTAGCTTGATAAACTTTGGAAAATTTATCTATATTTAATATCCATGAGCTTCTATATTTATATGCTTTGGGGTTCTGTTTCATTTTGTTATAAGAGGCGATAGCGTTATAATATAGTTTTTCGGGGTTATTCTCTTTAGCGGCGGCGTTATAAGAAAAAAAGGCGGCAATAGTAAAGGATAATAATAATATAAGAATTGTTTTTATGTTTTTTTTAATTGGTTTCATTTGTTTCAATTTTGTTGTTTAAGCTTGGACGTTGTTATTCTTTTTTACGATTAAATTATAGCGTATCAGAGTTCCGATTTTATGGAATCTAATATTGTCAAAGCTTCTACGGGCGTTAAGGTTTGTATGTCTATATTTTTTATTTTATTTATTATGTTTATATGATTTTCTTTTCTTTTACCGTTTATAGGTTTTTTGCTCTCTTTTTTATTTAAATTATTTCCTGCGGATTTTTCTATATCCGCCAGTATTTGCTTGGAACGGTTTATTATTTTATCCGGTATTCCGGCAAGTCTTGCAACCTGTATTCCGTAGCTTCTGTTTGTTCCGCCTTTAATTAGTTTTCTTAAGAATATTATTTGATCTTTGTATTCTTTTACCGCAATATTGAAGTTTTTTATTCTCGGTTTTGTCCGCTCCAATTCGGTTAATTCATGATAATGGGTTGCAAATAGGGTTTTTACCCCTTTGTTTTTAAAATCGTGAAGATATTCCGCAACCGCTTTAGCTATTGATAATCCGTCATACGTGCTTGTGCCTCTTCCTATTTCGTCTATTATGATAAGGCTGTTTTTTGTAGCATTATTTAGTATGTTTGCGGTTTCTTCCATTTCGGTCATAAATGTGCTTTGCCCTGCGGATAGGTTGTCTAACGCTCCTACTCTTGTAAATATTTTGTCCGTAATTGTAATGCAAGCGCTTTTTGCAGGAACAAAGGAGCCTATATGCGCCATTAAAACTATAAGGGCGGTTTGTCTTAACGCCGTAGATTTGCCCGCCATGTTTGGTCCGGTAACTATTATTATTTGACTGTCGGTATTGTCAAGGCGAACGGTATTCGGAACAAAGGCTTCGTTTGTCAACATTTTTTCTATTACCGGATGTCTGCCTTCCGTTATGTTTATAATTCCGTCTTCGGTTATGTTTGGTTTTACATAATCGGAAAGAGCGGCGGTTTCCGCGAAAGATAATACGCAGTCTATTTTTCCTATAAATCGAGCAAGTTTTTGTATATCCGCATTATTTTCTATTACTTCGCTTTTTATTCGGTTGAATATTTCATACTCAAGGGCGGCTCTTTGTTCGTTTGCGTTGAGGGCTTTTGTTTCAAATTCTTTAAGCTCTTCGGTTATATATCTTTCGGCGTTTGTAAGGGTTTGTCTTCTTATATAATTTGCCGGAGCTTTGTTTGAATTTGCCTTTGAGATTTCTATGTAGTAGCCGAATACTCTATTGTATCCTACCTTAAGAGAATTTATTTTTGTTTTTTTTTTTTCTTTTGCTTCAAGCTCCGCAAGCCATTGTTTTGATTGGGAGCTTATCATTATAAGTTCGTCTAATTGCTTATCATACCCTTTTTTTATTATTCCTCCTTCATTTATTGTAGGAGGCGGATTATCCGCTATGCTTTTATCTATAAGCAGGGCGAGGTTATAAACTTTATTCGACATATCGGTTTTTGATAACATATCGGATTTAAACTGTTTCAGATCCGCTATAATATCGGGAATGGCAAGCAAGGAGTTTTTTAATGCGTTTAAATCTCTTGCGTTGGACTGTCCTATAGATATTTTGCTTGATAATCTTTCCAGATCGCAGATTTTTTTTAGGTTTTGCCTTATGCTTTTTCTTAATATAAGGCTGTCTTTTGCTTCGGCTACAGCGTCAAGCCGCCTGTTTATCGCCTCTTTGTTTATAAGGGGATATTTCAATAGGTTTTTTAAACGTCTTGCGCCTATAGATGTTATTGTTTTATCTATTATGGAGATAAGAGTTCCGAATTTATCCCGATTTTTTATGTTTGCGGTAAGTTCCAGATTGCGTCTGCTTACGTTATCTATTGCCATAAAGTTATTCAAAGAATATGCTTTTATGTTTTTTAAATGCAGGACATCTTTTTTTTGGGTTTTATCTATATAATCTATTATAGCTCCGGCGGCGGATACTCCGGCTTTTAAGTTTTCGCATCCGAAACCTTCTAAAGATCTTGTTTTAAGCTTGCGCAAAAGGGATTCTTTTGCCTTTGCGTAAGTCGTTATGCCGTTATCTACATAGGTTATATTTTTTTTTGAAAAATGCTCTGAGATTTCTTTTATAAACGGGGCGTTTTTTAAAGAGTCTTGAATTAATATTTCTGCGGGGGAGATTCTTAATATTTCTTCTATTATTGTTTTTTGACTGTCTGCTTGGGTAATTGCAAAGGATGCGGTGGATATATCCAAAGAGGCTATGCCGTACATTTTGTCCGATTGAGCGAGCGATAGGATATAATTGCCCGTTTTTTCGTCTAACATAGCGTTGTCTATTATCATGCCCGGAGTTATTACTCGGGTAACCTCTCTTTTAACTATTCCTTTGGCGTCTTTCGGATTTTCTATTTGATCGCATATCGCTACTTTAAAGCCTTTTCCCATAAGTTTTGCTATGTAGCCGTCAACCGCTTTTATCGGCACTCCGCACATAGGAACTTGATCGGCGCTTTTTTTATTTCTTGCGGTAAGAACTATATCTAACTCTTTGGACGCAATAATTGCATCTTCAAAAAACATTTCGTAAAAATCGCCCATTCTATATAATAGAATTTCATCTTTATAATCGGCTTTTATAGACAAATACTGTCTTATCATCGGAGTTGTTTTTAGAACTGTCATAATTAGATAGAATTAGGTATTTGATTTTTCTGCAACGTTAGATTTAGACTCTGCTTTCGTATTTTGATTATTGATTTGCGATTTAAGCTTTTTGACGGTTTTATTTGTTTTTATACGAAATATAAGATGATTAATATAGGTAATAAGAAACGCCGATAAAACAAATATAATGATAAATATGCCGCAAGGAATGTAAGGAGTATTATAAGTTAATGAAAAAAGTTTAAAGGTAAGAACCTGTTTTGCCATAAAAAAGGCTTCGTTTTGATAAACCATTACGGCTATTGCCGCTATTAATAGGCACCAAAAAATTGTTTTTAATTTAGACATTCTGTCTCCTCTGTTTAAATTTTTTCAGATAACTTTGTCCGTCGCTCCATTTTTGAGTCGGATACTTGAGCAGATTACTTTGTTATCTAACGAAATTTAATCATCCTTTTTTTATTGTTAATCATGAGCGTTTCCTCTTTATCGCTATAAGATTTCTCTTTGCTTTGCCTGTTCAGATTGAACCGCAAAAAAATAGCCGAATAAACGGACAGCGCTTTTTATCAATTTTATCAAAGCGAAAAATTCCTTTATTTTTTTATGTTTTATGTCTTAATAATAGGCTATAGAGGTTTTTTTATTTTTTTCTATAATCTATTAGAGTAAATATAGCAATTATAAAATATGGATGCGCAAAGCGCTTTTTTATGAGGCTATATTATTTTTTCTTTATTAATTTTAAATTGACAAATTGTATAAACAAGGTTTTAATTATATAATTTGAAAAAATTGAAATAACGGCGATAAAGCGTTCCCTCTTTCCACTATTTATTAATACCTTGCCTACCATCTCTTTTACGCTTTGGATAAAAACAATTATTATAAGGAGAAAAACATGCTTTTACCTAAGTTTGATTTTTACGAGCCTAAAACTTCCGAAGAAGCCTGCAATATTATAAACGAATACGGCTTAAAAGCAAAGCCTATAGCCGGAGGAACCGATCTTTTGGTTAATATGAAACATAAGCTTTTATCGCCTGCGGCGCTTGTTTCCCTTTCCGAAATTGCAGAATTTAACAAGCTGGAAATATCGGATAACGCGGTAAAAATAGGATCCTGCTTTACAATATTCGATATTGCCGAATCTGCAAAGATAGAGAAAAAATTAAGCGCTCTTTGCGCGGGAGCGCGCGCTTTGGGAACTCCTCTTATACGAAATCTTGCGACTATAGGCGGCAATCTTGGTTCCGCAAGGCCTGCGGCGGATATTCCTCCCTCTTTAATAGCTTATAATGCAAAGGCGGTTTTAAAAAGCGCATCTGGCGAACGAACGGTTTTGTTGGATAAATTTTTTAAAGGTCCCGGTTTTACCGAAATGCAGCCTAACGAGATTTTAACCGAAATAATAATAGATATTCCGAATGAACGTTATGGAGCGGGGTATATAAATTTGGGCGTAAGAAAGGCTCAAGATTGCAATATTGTAAACGCCGCCTCTTTTATTTCGTTAGACGATTCTAACGGGGTTATACATTCTGCAAGAATTGTTATGGGTTGCGTAGGACCTACTCATTTAAGAGCAAATTTGGCGGAGGATATTCTTATAGGGAATAAGCCTTCTGAAAAGCTTTTGGAGCAAGCCGCAAAATCGGCGGAAGCCGAATGTAAGCCTATTGACGATTTTAGAGGGTCTGCGACTTATAAAAAGGCTATGATAGGGGTTTTGACAAAAAGAACTTTGGATATTGCGGTTAAAGAGGCTTCTTTAAGATAGGTTTGAAATTTAAGGGGCGAGACGTTCAAGTTTGTTTCCTTGACGACAAGAGCTGCTGCGCGAATAAACTTGAACATCTCTTGCTCGAATATAATCAGAGGAAAGCCTCATTGTTATAAGGATAGTTAAACGCAAAAAAGGATGATTGTAAAAATAATTAAGGAATTTTTCGCTTTGCTCGAAATAACAGGCTTTTTATTTTTGTCTTGTCATTTCGACGAGCGCAGCGAGGAGAAATCCCTTAATTAAAATCGTAAGGATTTTTTGCTATAAATATTTAATCCCTAACGGGATTTGCCAATTTAAACGTCCCGTAGGGACGAAATATTAAAATCTAATTATAAACAGAGAAAATATGATGTCTAACATAAAAGAGCTGCTTGAATTAGCTAAAAAAAGCTTAACGGTTGAAGATCAAAAAAAAATCGTAAAGTTAGAATATGAAATAATGGCATTGGAGCGAAAAAGTTTAGAGTTAGAAAAAGAGAATTTAGAATTAAAAAACAGGCTAAATGAAAAAACCCAATTAAAAAATAACGACATAGGTTATTACGCGGAAGATGACCCAGAAAGAATATTTTGTAGGGTTTGTTTTGAGCAAGATAAAAAAAGAATGACGTTAACAGAAATTAAAAATCCTAACCATAGTTTTTCATATTATTGTTACAACTGTAAAAATTATTTCGGTGAAAAACCTACTTTGCCAAAGCCAAAACAGAGAAAAGATAAGCCGAGATATTATTTTCTTAATAAACATTGAGAAAAAACTAACAAGCTTAAATAAATCAAAGAGGAGGAATAGCATGAAACAGATCATTAATCTTACAATTAATGATAAAAAATATGAGGTGGCGGTAGATGCAAATTTAACCCTTTTGGATCTGCTCCGTTATCAGCTCGGTTTAACAGGCGCAAAAAAAGGATGCGAACTCGGGGACTGCGGAGCATGCGCGGTGATTATGGACGGCAAACCTGTAAATTCCTGCCTTGTTTTGGCGGTTAGCGCAAACGGAAAGGATATAACTACCATCGAAGGCTTGGAGGATGAAAACGGGCTGCATCCGCTTCAACAATCTTTTGTGGAAAAAGGGGCGATTCAATGCGGATTTTGCACTTCGGGAATGATTCTTTCCGGCAAAACTCTTTTGGATAAAAACCCAAATCCAACCGACAAAGAGGTTAGATCCGCAATATCCGGTAATCTTTGCA
The DNA here is from genome assembly GCA_029939135.1 of Desulfobacterales bacterium. Taxonomy (GTDB): domain Bacteria; phylum Desulfobacterota; class Desulfobacteria; order Desulfobacterales; family JAFDMD01; genus JAFDMD01. The sequence continues at coordinate 15,081 of JAOZTP010000021.1, read as the reverse complement.
GATGCACCGGTTATCAAAAAATCATAGAGGCTGTTCAATCGGTAGATTCTGATATTTAATTTAAAAACTTACCTATGTATGATTGCCATAAAAAAAAATATAACGGATTAAGCGCCGTTTTCAATAAAAAGAGACTTGTTAAATAAAGAATTTTGTTTGTTTGCTTTACATGTAAAAGTTTAACTTTAAACGTTTAAGGCGTTAAAATTTAATCATAACTCGGAAAATAAATAAAAAGAGAAATTGGCAAGCGTCTTATAAGGAGAAATCATAATGAGTAATTACGACGTAATAAACAGCAACGCTCCAAGAGTGGATACTCCGGCAAAGGCTACCGGAAAAGCTATATTTATAGATGATATGAGCATGCAAGATATGCTATACGGGGCTCTTTTACAAAGCCCTATAGCTCATGGAAAAATACTTAATATAGATGTGTCCGAGGCAAAAAAACTTAAAGGAGTAAAGACGGTTGTAACTGCAAAAGAGGCGGGATTAATACCTTACGGAGTAAGCCCCGCAAGATATGACGAAAATATTTTTTGTCATGATAGGGTTCGATATATAGGAGATGAAATTGCTGCCGTAGCGGCGGTTGATTTGGAAACCGCTATGGAGGCGGCGTCTCTTATAAAGGTGGATTATGAAGAGCTTCCGGCTCTTTTGACAATCGAGGACGCAATGGCGGACGGCGCTTCTTTGCTGCACGAAAAGTATCCGCAAAACATATGCGCTCAGGTAAATCAGGAGTTCGGAGACTTTGAAGCCGGTTTAAAACAGGCGGATATTATCAAAACGACCAAATTTAAAAGTAAAAGACAGGATGGCGCATTTTTAGAGCCTCAGGGATGTATTGCCGATTTTAACAAGCTGACCGAAAATCTTACTCTTTATAGTTCGACGCAGGTTCCTCATTATGTTCAAAGAATACTTTCTATGGTTTTAAAGCTTCCCATAGGCAAAGTAAGAGTTATAAAACCGTATTTGGGGGCGGGCTTCGGCATAAAAGCCGGAACAAATACAATGGAGATAGCCTCATGCCTTCTTTCTATGCAAACAGGAAAGCCTGTTAAAATGAATTATTCAAGAGAGCAGGTTTTTATGTTTGGACGCGCAAGGCATCAGTTTACGCATACAATGACTACGGGCGCAAAAAAGGACGGAACATTAACGGCGCTAAAAAACGAATGCTATTTGGACGGTGGAGCTTATACAAGCTTTGGAATAGCGACCGTATATTATTCTGGCTCTCTTTTGGGCGGACCTTATAAACTTCCTAATATGAAATATGACGGATACAGGATATATACAAATAAACCTGCTTGCGGCGCGCAAAGAGGACATGGCGGAGTTATTGCCCGAGCCTGTTGGGAGCAGCAGCTTGATATGATAGCCGAAGAGCTGTGCATTGATCCTATTGAATTAAGGCTTAAGAATATGATGGTTGCCGGCGATATAACCTGCAACGATTTTAACATGAGCAGTCTTGGAATGAAAGAATGTATAGAAGAGATAAGAGACAGCTCGGAATGGAACGAAAAAAAAGGAAAACTTCCGAAAGGCAAAGGAATCGGCATGGCTTGCGGATTTTTTGTGTCCGGAGCCGGTTATCCTATATACAGATCGGACACGTATCATAGCACCGCAGTTATAAAGCTTACCGAAGACGGCGGAACAGCCCTTTTATATACGGCGTCCTCCGAAATAGGGCAGGGGTCCGATACTACTATGGGAATGATTGCGGCGGAAACTTTGGGAATACCTTTAAGCGACTTTAGAATAGAATCCGGAGACACCGATTTCGGCGTTGACTTGGGAGCATATTCCAGCAGGCAAACTCTTATGACAGGGCATGCGGTTTACGATGCGGCAAAGCAGGTAAAGGAACAGATTCTTGAGGTTCTTGCCAAAGAATTAAGTATTCCCGTAGAGGATATGGATATTAAAAAAGGTATTATTCTTTTTAAAAAATCTCAGCCAGATTTTAGTAAATTAAGAGAAATATATATAAAAGAGCATAGAGGATGGACAGATAATCCGAATGCGGACGAGCCGCTTACCTTTAAAGAGGCTTCCAGAATTGCGTTTCTTGCCAAAGGCATAATATCAGGAAATGGAAAATATAAACCGCATCAGCTCGGAGGAAAATTTAAGGGGGCGGCGGTAGGAACTTCGCCGGCTTACGGATGTTCGGCTCAAATAGTGGAGTTGACCGTTGACAAAGAAACAGGGCAGATTACGATCGATAACATGACGGACGCTCATGACTGCGGACTTGCAATAAACAAAGTATCCGTAGAAGGACAGATGGAAGGCTCGCTTTCTATGGGATTGGGCGAGGCTATGTTTGAAGAGGTTAAGTTTGATTCCAAAGGACGGATTATAAACGCAAATTTGGCGGAATATAAAATTCCTACGGCGTTGGATATGCCGCCGGTAAAGGCGATAGTTGTGGAAAGCTCCGAGCCTAACGGACCTTTTGGCGCAAAAGAGGTTGGGGAAGGCGCTATTATGCCAACTATACCAGCAATATTAAATGCGGTTTACGACGCAATAGGGATAAGAATTTTTGAGCTTCCGCTTACGCCGGAAAGGGTTTATCAGGCTATTGCAGATTATAAAAAGAGAAAAGGCGTATAAACATTAATTCAAGATAAAAAAGGCGGGGGTTAAAACCTCCGCCTTTTTTGTGTCTATAAGATACTATTCATTATTATTAAACCCGCAAATTTTATACTTCAAAAAACCCCTATAACCGTATTATTTTGTATTCCTTTTTCCTGCGGTTTTTTGCCGATTATTTCGCCGAAAAATTCTTCAGGCGGTTTTTTTACGATTATATATTCTTTAAAAATATCGCTTTTTGAATCTGTTAAATCGGTTAAAGATGAGATTAAAGATTTGTCATAGACGTTTTGCCTATTATCCGCTTTTATATCGGTTATAATTTCGTATTCGGAATCGATTTTATCTTTAAGATATTCTGCCGTCGCAGCGCTGTTTGTTATAAAAAAAAGTTTTTCTTGCGCGTAAAGGTTATCCTGTAGAAAGAAGCGGCTCCAAGAATCTATTCTTTTTTCCGTCATTAAGGCGCCGAAATCGTCATTGGCGGCAAAATTTTTGTTATTTAAAAAAAAACCGTCCTTATTATTTTCCCCTTTTATTTCAAAATTAAGCTTTTTTTCTATTTCAAGGCTCTGTTTTATATCCTTTTCGGACTCTGATATGTATTTATCCGATTTATGCGCAATGTATAAAAAAAGACCGGCTTTTATAATATCTTCGCTGTTATTTTCGGTATTTTGCGGGTTAAAATTTTTTATATTTGCTTTTATTTCGGATATAACCGCTTGATTATAATTTTTATTTTGAGAAACTGAATAAAGCTCGCCTCCTTGATGAATATTTGCCCATTTTATATATTCGGCAAGCAAGCTATCTATTTTATCCTGATATTTTTCAAGGGTTTTAAATTCCAAAAAATCGGCGTTTAAATATTCGGTTTTGATTTTTTTTGAAGGAATATAAAGAAAAAGTTTTTTAAACGCATAAGATAATTTTTTAATTTTTTCGTTTTCAATAAAGGTTAAGGGAAAATATACCGGTTTCATATTTCATCCTTTCTTGAGGGGTCTCTTGCAAGTATTGCAAAAGCTATTGTTCCTATAGTCATTATTATGGTGCCGAAAAAAAAGGCATATTTTAAATTAAAAATATCCATTATAATGCCGGCTCCTACGGAACCGACAAACATGCCCAGACTATGAGCCATAGTTAATAAAGCCATAACGGTTCCCATAGCTTTTTTTTGATTTCCTTTTATTACGGAGAAACTCATAACCCCGGGGGTTGAAACTCCGCCGCCTACGCCGAAAAGAACGGACGCTATAATGATATCGTTTAAGGACCCGGAGCGCTCTATTAACAAAACGGATAATCCGGTTATTAATCCGCCTATGGTTATCAGTTTTGTTTTGCTTACTCTATCCGCTATATATCCCATAGGAATGTGCATAATTCCGCTTATAAATACTCCTATGGCTACAAGCAAGCCGATATATGCGCTTGAAACCGAGAAGTTTTTACTGGCAAATATCGGCATAAAACTCCATATTATTCCAATACATGCGGTATATACAAATCTGAATATAAATAATCCCGCCATATCTTTATCGGTTATGATTTTTTTCCATTCGGTTAATTTTGCCTCGCCTTTTTTTTTTTCGGCGCTTACCGGAGGCAGCATAAAATAGGCGAGAAGAAAGCCTATAAAAACAAGAGCGGACATTCCCAAAAATGCGGCGTTCATTCCGTAATAGGAATTAACGATTCCCCCGAGTATAGGACCTGCGCTTAATCCGAAAAATATGGAGATATTAAATGTTCCCATAAATATCCCCTCTTTTCCTTTCGGGGTAATATCTCCAGCGTAAGCCTGAACTACCGGCATTATCATAGCGGATGAAAAACCGTGAACAAAGCGTATCATAATTATAGATTCTACGGTTTTTGCAAATACAAAGCATAAAGATATAAGGCTATATAGAAAAAGCCCTAAAACTATAAACGGTTTGCGTCCGTATTTATCCGAAAGTCTGCCGAAAACAGGCAAAAGGATTGTTCTGGATAAAGAAAAAGCGCCGAATACAAATCCTATGTATAAGCCGGTAGCGCCTAAATTTTTTGCATATATCGGCAGCAACGGAACTACGGCGCCCATTCCTAATACCGCTGAAAAAAGAGAGAAAAAAAGTATGGAAAATATTTTTTTATTTACGTCTGCCTTTACTTCCAAACGCTTTTTCCCAATTCGCCTTTAAATACGGCTTTTCGTTTTTTCAAAAAGGCGGATGTTCCTTCTTTTGCATCTTCGCTTGCAAGACATATTGCAAAGGCGTTTGCTTCGAATTGGCAGGCTGTTTTAAGGTCGGCTTGAATGCCGTTATTTATGCTCTGTTTTGCCGCGCATACCGAAGTTTTTCCTTTGGAAGCAATAAGATCGGCTGTTATATAGGTTTCTTCCATAAGTGTTCCGGGCGCAAAAACTTCGTTTGCCAATCCTATGTTTTTTGCGGTTTTTGCGTCTATCGTTTTTCCCGTAAATACCAACTCTTTTGCCAGATTTTTTCCTATTTGTCTTGCAAGTCTTTGGGTTCCTCCAAAGCCAGGTATAAGTCCGAGTTTTATTTCAGGAAGTCCGAATTTTGCGGTATTAGACGCATAGATAAAGTCTGCGGCAAGCGCCATTTCGCATCCTCCGCCCAAAGCAAAACCGTTTACCGCGGCTATAACAGGTATTGGCAATTCCTCCAAACTTCCTATTATCGCTTGTCCTTTTTCCGAAAAAATTTTTCCTTCCAAAGCGTTAAGCTTCGCAAGCTGGGTAATATCCGCGCCTGCAATAAAAGCTTTTCCGGTTCCGGTAAGTATTAACGCTTTTATATCGGTATTACTATTAATTTGATTTATTGCGTCTTCAAGCTCGTTAAAGGTTTTCATATTAAGGGCGTTTAAGGTTTTCGGGTTATTAAAGGTTATTACGGCAACCTTGTCGTTTATAGAAAAAATGATGTTTTTATATTCCATAAGTAAAATCTCCTTATCGGTTTATAGATAAAAATTTAATTTTTTGCCTTATACGCAACCGTTTTTATATTGGCAAGCATTTTAATTTATAGAGGCAAATACATAAAAAGGGAAGGGAAAAGGATTTAAAGATGAAATTTTGTTTTATTATTTGTTTTTTTATCTTTTATATGTAAAAAGATTTTTCGATATAACCGACTTTAAATATAAAAAAACGATTAGATTTTGTCGGATAACAAGGCGGATTATTTGTTTGCTATGCTTTAAAACCTGCAAGATAGGTTTAGATAAAAATAATAATTATTAGAATGTTGCGGAATTAACGACGATTAAAATATTTTAAAAATTATTAATCTATTAATGATGAAATTTCGGCGTAACGCCGCAAACGGGCAAAGGCAAAAGTTGGAGGTCAAATTTTAATATGTCGGGCTGAGCGTAGCAAAATCCATAAAGATAGAAAAATAATTAATCGCAAAAAGTATGATTTGATTTAGTTAGATAATAAAGTAATTTGTTCAAGTTCAAGGCAGATAAAAATTTTAACAGCAGGAATACATATAGTATTTCGAGGATTAAAATTTTTATCCAACGCAGAAATTGGGTAAATTGCAAAGTTATCTAACGAAATTTAAACGGAGGATAATGAATATGAACAAAATAATAAGCGTTATTTCGGATACCCATAGTTTTTTTTACGATAAATTAAAAGAGGCTTTAAAAGGAAGCGATCTTATAATACATGCTGGAGATATAGGAAGTCAGGACATTATAGATAAATTGGAAAAGATTGCAAAGGTTGTAGCTGTGCGCGGCAATATGGATTATGAAGCTTGGGCGGAAAAGTATAATCGATATGAAACGATTAATATTTTAGGCAAAACCATTTATGTTCTTCACTCTTTGGCGGATATTAATTTCGATCCGAAAGAGGAGGGGATTGATATGGTTGTTTCGGGGCATACTCACAAACATAAAATTGAAACTGTCGACGGCGTTATATATTTAAATCCTGGAACGGTTTTAATGGTTGGAGGACCTACGTTTGCGCGGGCGAAAATAACGGAGGATAATATAGAGTGCGAGATTATTAAATTAGCTTCATAGATGTTATAAAAAGGCGATTATGAATAAGGATATTTTTTTTATATCCGATTATATTACAAGAGAAAAAAGAGAAAAACTGCATAAGCATTTGGGTTGTTTAGTTTGGATAACAGGATTTTCTGCGTCTGGCAAATCAAGCATTGCAAAGGATATTGAAAAAAAGCTTTACGACAAAGGATGTATTTCTTACGCATTGGACGGCGATAATGTTAGGCGCGCATTATGTAAGGATTTGGGTTTTACAAAAAAGGAGAGAGCGGAGAATATAAGGCGGATAGGCGAGGTCTGCAAACTTTTTGTAAATGCGGGAATAATTGTTATAGCGGCTTTTATTTCTCCTTATAAAGAGGATAGAAAAAAGGTTGCGCAGCTTGTAGGGGAGGATAGGTTTATAGAGGTTTTTGCAGATTGTCCGTTAGAGATTTGCGTTAAAAGGGATCCCAAAGGAATTTATAAAAGGGCTATTGCAGGAGAGGTAAAAAATTTTACAGGAATTGATGCGGATTACGAAAAGCCGGATAATTCGACAATTCATATTAAAACCGATTCGGTTTCGATTGATAAAGCGGGCGATATTATATTTAAGTATCTTACGGATAACGGATATATTAATTTTTAATTTTATTCTTTATTATGAGCATTTAAAGGGGCAATAATATTAATAACCCCAATTAACTACAACCGATTATTATTCTAATCTATCCGTCATTTTATCCATATATTTTTCAGGAATATCAAATCTAACCTCTTTATTTTTGCGCAATAGATTTGCTTTCATAATTAAGAGGTTTACTTTTTTCATTATTTTATATTTCTCTTTTGTATCTTTGTAATTTGCCAAAAGATTTTCGGTTTGTTCTATCTTTTTTTTTATTTCTATTTCTGGCGGAATAAAGCCGGCGGTTTTTAAAATTCTGTAAGCAAGTCTTAAGTCTTCCGGCACAAAGGAGAGATTGTCTTTTGAAAAGGGAGCGCCCGCTCCGTCTAATTTTTTAAATTTGCCTTCTTTTAAAGCCTTTTCAATACGTTGTTCAACTATTTTTTCAAATCCTGTTATCATGTTTATTTTTTATTATACGCCGCTTCAAAAGCTTGAACTATTTCCGTAAGTATTTGATTGTAAGGAGTAGGAATATTTAATTTTTTTCCCAATTTAACTATTGCGCCGTTTATAAACTCTATTTCTGTTTTTTTACGGTTTGTTATGTCTTGAAACATGCTTGCTTTATTGTTTGCGGTTTTTTGACATACTGTTTTTACCTGTTTTAAAGGATCGGCAAAAGGAAGGTTTATTTGCATAGCTTTTGCTATTGTTACGGCTTCTTCCGCCGCGCTTCTAACTATTTTAAAGGCTTGAGGGGTTGTCCCTATTATGCCGTTTCTTGTTTTAAGTATTGCCGCAACCGCATTTATTCCTACGTTTATTATTAATTTTCCCCAGATTATGCTATTTATGTTATCGGAAATTAAGATTTTAATACCGGCTTTTTCAAATATTCGGGTTAGACTTTCAATTATATGTTTTTTATTTGGCTTATTTGCAATATATGTGTCTCCTATGCCCGCGTGGCGAACATAACCGGCGGATACAAGAGTCGCTCCGTGCGCCGTAACTCCGGCTACGGTTTTATCCTCTCCTATTATAGATGATATTATTTCAAAGTTTCCTATGCCGTTTTGAAGGGTTAAGGCGACGCCGTCATCTTTAAGAAGATGTTTTGCCGCATAAGAGGCTTCTTTTGTTTTATACGATTTTGTAAATATAATTGCGGCGTCAAATTTATCGGTTACGGTTTTATAATCGCATATAAGGTTAACTTTAATTTTTTTTTTAATTCCTTTGGGATCTTCTAATATAAGGTTGTTTTCAATTATCTTGTCCGTATGATTGTTTGCCGGATTTATTAAAAGGGCGTCCGCCGCTTCGGATATTTTTGCTCCGAATACTGATCCCATAGCTCCGGCGCCTATTATTACTATTTTCATGTCTTTCCTCTGTTTGCAATTTTGCCGGATAACTTTGCAGTTTGCCCGTTTGCGGCGTTGAAAATTTTTTCGCCTTGCAAACAAACTACTGTGTTATCCGGCAAAATTTAATCATGTTTTTACCCTGTTAATTTTTTTTGTATTGAACTTAAACAAACCGTGCTATGCTCGTCGAAATGACAGGCTTTTTATTTTTGCCGATTAATCTTTTTTTATGTATGTAATTACGGCTATTACGGCTCCTTGCGGATCCTTTATTATTGCAAAACGTCCTATATCCGGCGCATAGGTAGGCGGGGTTAAGACTGCGGCTCCGAGTTGTTTTGCTTTTTCTACGGTTTTATCTATGTCGTTTACCGTAACGTAAGGAAGCCAAAATGGTTTCTGTTTTTTTTTTTCCATAACCCCCGCAATTTTTTCCTCTTTATTTTTAAAGGATGTATATTTTTTTTGCATTATAGTCGGAGCCCATCCGAATAGTTTTACATAGAAGTCTTTTGCTTTTTCAATGTCTGATGTTATTAATTCGTTCCACCCGAATACTCCGTTTGTTTCAAAGCGAAGTTTTGCGCAGTCTGTTTCAGGAGGGGTTGCGGTAACGCAGCCGCTTAAAATAATAAGAGATAATATGGAAATAGCCGTTTTTTTTATTTTGCTTAATTGTTTCATGTTTTATCCGATTATATTTTATAAAGTTTTAATTTTTTATCTTTTAATTTTTTGTTTGCCTCGTCTAATCGTTCTTGTCCCGATATTACCGCGGTAGCTTTATCTTGAGCCTTGTTGTTAAAATATTTTTCCGCTGTTTTTAATATTTTATTTTTATCCGTCAAAAGTATTTTTTCTTTAAAATTTTTTCTTGCTTGCTCCGGCATCGATACCAAGCGCCTAAAAAAAGCTTTTTTTGCGGCAGTTGCCGGAGTATCCGGTTTATCTATATCGGAGCATACCTGAAGTATCGCCTCTTTTATATCTTCGTTTGTATAGTTGTTTTTATTTTTAATAAAATCGCCCGCTTTTTCAAAGGTTTTAAGTGTGGATATTATATGAGGGTCTCTATATGATGCAAAGCCGAAGATGCCGTCTTGCTGATTATACAGGCTCATTCCTCCGTAAGCACCTCCTTTTTCTCTTATTTCTTTATGAAGATATAGTAGGCGTAGGATTCTTCCGATTATTGCAAGAGAAGGAGCGTCTTTATGGGGCATGCTTGCGGTTTTAAAGGTTTGCGCCGCAAAGGATACTGCGGAGGGAAAACTCCACCCTTCGTAATTAAAGCTGTTTTCAACCTGTAAGCTTGGCTCGCAAAAACCGGATGTTTTATTTGCAAGTTTTTCTTTTAAGGAATCTGTAAGAGCTGAGGCTGTTTGAAGCGGGTTTTTTTCTCCTATTAAGGCAATCTTTAAGTTGTTTTTTGCAAACAAGGTTTTTGCAATATTATTTAGGTTTTCCGCTATCTCTTTAAGTCGAGAGTCGGAAAGGTCTTTTGATATTTCCTTTATATATTGAAATTGAGTTACTCCGTGCCATAATTCGTCTAATGCGGTCTTTTTTGAAAAGTTTCTTGATGCGAGAGATAAAGCAAGCATGTGACCCGAGGCGACTATGGAAGATTCCAAGCCGGATTTGTATTCGGTAATTAAAGATTTCAATCTTTTTATATCTTTGGCGTCAAATTCGGTTATAATCTCTTCGGTTATTCCGAACATTTTATTTATATTTCTTTCAAGGCATTTTGCGGCAAAGAGTATAAACGGTAGGCAACTATTCTGTTTTTGATATATTGTATTTGCCGTAGGAAAAAGTCCCATTCCGCCGGTATAGGTTGCTATGGCTTTTGCCAAATTTTCATGGTTTCTTTTTTTATCTCCGAGTTTTGTAAATGCGTAAGAAAAAAACGGAAGAAGAGGCAGGCTTTTTTCATCTAACATTCCGGCGCCTGCCGCAATGTTTAAATAAAATATTCCGGAACATGGTTTGTCGTAATAATATATGCTGTTGTCCGCATTTTGAATGCCGGTTGTTATATTAACTCCTTTTGATATATCGCTTATTTCTAAAGTGGGAAGCGTCGAAACATCCTCTTTCGCGTCCTGATTTTGCAGCAGTATAAGAGCGTCGGCTTTTATTTTATTTATATCTTCCGGCTTCATATTCTTTTTAATTTTATTAAGCTTTTCGGCGGTTTTTTTATTCTGTTTTGTTTCCGCTTCTATGTCTGGCGCAAGCGTAATAAGAACTCTATGAGGATTATCTAAAAGGCGCTCTTTTATTTTATTTTCCAAAAAGTTTTTCTCTTTAAGTTTTTCAAAAAGCTTATTCATGTTGCGGTCTATTTCTATATCGTCAATAGGGTTTCCATTATGAATCCAGTTTCCGGCAAAGGATAAAAGAAGCTTTAATCCGTAAGGATAAGGAGAGTTTGTAACCTCTTTTGTCGCAAATTCTATTTGATGAATAGCCGCATCCACAAGTTCTTTATCTATTTTATTTTCTACAAGTTTGTTTAATACTTCAAATATTATCTCTTCAACTTTTTTAACCGAAGCTTTTTCCACTCCTTTTAAGCCGCATGAAAATATCGTATCCTTATTATCGGCGTCAAAGCCCGTGCAATCCGCAAGAGCCTCGCCGAGTTTTGAATCTGTTAAAGCCTTATAAAGAGGGGAGGCGGAATTTGATAAAAGAACCCTTGTTAAAACGTCTAAAACCAACATTTCAAAGGAATCGTTTATATCCGAAATAAGCCACGCAACAGTCGCCTGACATTTGTTTAAATTTTCATTCTGTTTATCCGCAGGATAATAATATAAGGCGGTTTTCGGTTTATCCCATCTTGGCTGGGGCAAAACTTCGGCATTCGGGTTTATATAATTAAAAGAATTTAATACTTTTTCCCTTATAAATGTAAGGTTGTCTTTTAAAGGGAAATTTCCGTAACTGTAAAAAAAGGCGTTTGCAGGATGGTAAAAACGTTTATGAAATTTTATAAGATTATCGTAAGTTAAATTCGGTATTGCTTGCGGATCTCCGCCGGAATTGTTTTTGTATGTGTTATTGGGGCATAAGGAGTTTTTCATAGCCAAACTCATTATCTGATCTTGCGAAGACATAGCCCCTTTCATTTCGTTATATACTATTCCTTTATAAACAAGATTATCCGCTTCGTCCGTTTCAAGTCTCCATCCTTCCTGTTTAAAGCTTAATTCGGATATGGTAGGGAAGAAAACCGCATCAAGATATACGTCCATAAGATTGAAAAAATCTTTTTTATTTTGAGTGGAAAAGGGATACATTGTCCAGTCCGACGAGGTAAAGGCGTTCATAAATGTGCTGAGGCTTCTTTTTAACATAGAGAAAAAAGGATCTCTTACCGGATATTTTTTGGAGCCGCAAAGAACGGAATGCTCCAATATATGAGCCGCTCCGGTTGAATCTTCCGGTATTGTTTTAAAGGCTGCTCCGAATGTGTTTTCCTGATCCTGATTTGCTATATGGATATATTTTGCCCCTGTATTTTCATCTTCAAGTTGGTAAAAAAAAGCTTTTACAGTTTTTAAAGGCTCCGCCCTTTTTACTATAAAACCGCAATATGTATCGCCCGCTTTTATTTCGGGATTATTTTTATTTTCCGTCCGTTTCATTGGTTATTTTTTCTTTCTTTGATTGATATTTGTTATTATTATTTTATAATATTTAGGTTTGATTCAATAAACCTGTTTTTAATTAATTGTTATAATATTTTGGTTTTTGTTGGATTTCGATATGTTCAACCCAACCTACAATACTACCTTCCCGTCTTCCTATCTTTTTGTATATACGCCCCGTTTTTTTCTTTTAATTTGGGCGTTATTATGTAATCTGTAAATAATGTTTCTTAATTTTTTATCCTCTAATCCGGTTTCCGCTTTAATTTCCGCAATAGAAACTCCATTTTCAAATCGTTTTATAATATTTAGCACTCTGTTTGTTAATGAAATCTTTATGTTTGGAGTCTGCGATTTTAAAACGGTTTTATCGCCGGCGCTTAAAGATGTTATCAATGCTTCTATGCGGTCTAATTGCAACGATATTTTTTTTATATCTTTTCCTGTAGGAATATCGTAGCTTTGCATGAAGAATTTAACCATAGCGTCAAAGCTGATAGATTTGCTTCGTTTTTTTTTCATTATTATCATAGCTCCGTTTTTAAGTTCCAAAGATATAATCTGTCTTTATATAACTTATGATATTTTTTGAAATCTTTAATATAAAATAGCTCCAAATGCAAGAATAAGACTCGGCAAAACGGTTTTAACTTTATTAATATTTTTTTTTTGATAATATATTTACGGTTTTGTTAAAAGAAGCGATAATAATAGCAAATAAAAATCAGAATCGGATAATAGAATTATAAACGGGAAGAAATGCCCATTATTAAAAACGTTTAATCACAAACAAGGATGATTGAATTTTGTTAGATAACAAATAGGAGGTTGTATGTATTTTGAAAAGTGCGGAAAGAATAATACGGAAAAAACAATATCCGCGGCAAAAAAAAGGGCGGAGGAACTTAATATAAAAGAGGTTGTTATAGCTTCCACTACAGGCGAATCCGCATATAAGGCTTTGGAAATATTTAAGGATATTTCTTTAACCGTAGTTACTTATCATTGCGGATTCAAAAAACCTTTTGAATCTGTGATGAAAAAAGAGGCAAAAGAGGATCTTATTAAAAAAGGAGCCTGCGTAGTATCTGCGACGCATGCTTTATCCGGCGTTGAAAGATCGATGTTTAAGAAGTTTTCCGGCGCATATCCTGTTCTTATTATGGCGGACACTTTAAGGCTTTTTGGGCATGGAACAAAGGTTGCCGTAGAAGTTGCAATAATGGCGGCGGATGCAGGAACCTTATCAGGCAAGGATATTATATCTATAGGCGGAACAGGAAAAGGGGCGGATACGGCTTTGGTTTTAAAGCCTGCAGGTCAGTCCGATATCTTTGATATGAAAATACGAGAGATAATTTGCAAGCCCGCAAACTTTTAGAACAACCATATAAGACGGAGACGGTTTCCCCTTAAAAAATCGGACGATAAAACCGAATAAGGCTTTTTAGTATAAATATATGAAAAATCAGATTAACGGCGATAAAAAGGTATGGAAGATTCTTGAAATCATTAATTGGACAACTTCATACTTTAAAGCCGCAAATGTAGATACCGCAAGAACAGACGCTGAAATTTTGCTTGCATACGTTTTAAACGTAAAAAGAATAGACCTTTATCTTAATTATGACAAACCTTTACTTAAGCATGAAATAAAAGCCTTTAAAGAGCTGATAATAAAAAGAAAAAACAATGAGCCAATAGCTTATATTATAGGGGCAAAAGAATTTTGGTCTATGGAGTTTAAGGTTAATAAGAATGTTCTTATACCGCGTCCTGATACCGAAGTTTTAGTTGAAGCCTCGCTTGGCGCAATAAAAAAGATAAAGGAGAAAAAGCCGAAATCAAGATTAAAGATATTGGAACTTGGCGTAGGATCAGGCGCGGCAATTTCGGCTATTGCATCCTCTGCGTCTAACAATATCTATTTCGGAGCGGATAATTCGGAAAAGGCTTTGGATATAGCAAAGCAGAACGGAAAAAAACATGGTTTAAAAATAGACTTTTTTTTATCCGATTGGTTTGAGGCGTTTAAAGAAAAAAATATAACATGGGATATTATTATATCGAACCCGCCTTATATTCGGACCCAAGATATAAAGAATCTTCAGCCGGAAATAAGATTATACGAGCCTGTATCCGCTCTTGACGGAGGTAAAAACGGACTTGATGCGATTAACGCAATTATTTCGGAGGCTGATTTATATTTAAATACAAATGGATTATTATTGTTAGAGATAGGCTTTGATCAAAAAGATAAGGTATTTGATATTGCAAATTCAAAAAAAATATATGGCAAGCCGGAATGCTTAAAGGATTACGGGGGAAATAATAGGGTTGTGAGGATAGGGAAAGAGAGGACGAAAGGAGAAGGTTGGGTTGAGCATAGCGAAACAGGACAATATTAAAAATAAGAAAGATAAGAGAGGGGCGCATTATACTTCACAACAACATCATCCGCTTTAACCGCTCCATCAACAACAACATCAATTTTATTAACGGCTTTTGTCGCTGTTCCGAGTCCTGTAGCAATCGGTATAAAAAAACCGGCGGCGTCTGCGCTTAATGCTATTATATTTTCTTGTAGGTTTGTTTGGTCGCCTATCAGGTTGTCTATTAGGATTTTATATAGGTCGTAGGTTATAAATCCTATGTCCGCTAGCGTATCGGGGGTAAAAAAATTATTTATATCAGCATTAGGGTTATTTGCCGCTTCTATATTATTTTTATAAGCGTTTAATGTTCCGTATAATAT
>JAOZTP010000114.1 GCA_029939135.1 Desulfobacterales bacterium | reverse complement strand
ACAAGACATGCTCCGTGAACCGCCGCTATTATCGGAATTTCTATTTTTTCTATCAGTTGAAAGATTCTATTGAATTCGGCGATCATGTCGGAAACCATATCAGGTTTATGATCTCCTACGTCAACTCCGGCGCACCAACTTTTTCCTTCTCCGAATATTGCTATCGCTTTTAAATCTTTATCTTTTATAAGGTTGTCCAAAACCGAATTTAATTCTTTCATCATTGAGATATTAAATACGTTATGCTTTGGTCGGGCAAGGGTTATTTTTGCGATTCCCTCTCTTTTTTCTATTTTAATGTTTGTTAATTCCATTATGCAGGTCTCCTTTTTGTTGATTTGCCAATTCTCCCAAGCTTTATTATTTTGTGGGGTTAGAATATAACTAATCCGCCGCCTGTTTAATATCCGATAGCAGATCCTCCGTATCCTCAATGCCTACGGACAATCTGAAAAGATTATCGGTTACTCCTATTTTCAAACGTTCCGCTTCGCTTACTTTTGCATGAGAAGTAACTGCCGGAACGCATATAAGGCTTTCGACTCCGCCGAGACTTAAAGCCGGCATTATATATTTAAGTCTTTTTAAAAATCGCTTTGCATATGCTTTATCTTCGCCCAATTCAAAAGATACTACGGCTCCGAAATGTTTCATTTGTTTTTTTGCAATTGCATGCCCGCTATGACTTTTTAAACCAGGATAATATACTTTTTTTATTTTCGGATCATTTTCCATCGCTTCGGCTATAATCATAGCGTTTTCACATTGCTTTTCTACTCTTATGTTTAAAGTTTTAAGGCTTCTTTCAAGAAGGTAGCAGGTTTGAGCGTCAAGGCTTGCTCCGAAATTATAAGCCGAAATTTTTATTTTTTCCGCAATGTTTCTATTTGTAAGCGCTACTCCGCAGGTAATATCCGAGTGCCCCCCCAAATATTTGGTGCCGCTGTGTATTACTACGTCAATACCCAATTCGTAAGGTTTCTGATTTATCGGGGTTGCAAAAGTATTATCTATTACGGTTATTATATTATTTGCTTTTGCTATTTCGCTTACCGCTTTTATATCGGTTATAAGAAGCAACGGATTGGAAGGGGTCTCTATATAGATTATTTTTGTATTTTTTTGTATCCCGCTTTTTATTTCATTAATATCGTTAGATACAAAAGTATAATCTATGCCGAATTTTTCAAATTCGGTTTTCAAAAGATAATGCGTTCCGCCGTATATATCTTTGTGTATAATTATATGATCTCCGGTTTTAAGTAAAGCAAGCGCCGAGCAGGTTATAGCCGCCATTCCGGAGCCGAATAAAATTCCGGTTTCCGTATTTTCAAGAGCGCATAATTTCTCTATTACGGCAGTCTGATTCGGAATATTAAAATATCTCGGATAAATATTATAATCCGTATTAGTATAATCAAATGAGGTTGAAGTTAAAATTGGGCTGTTTGCCCCTTGCGGTATTGCGCCTCTGATAGTTCCTGCATGAACGCATTTTGTATTCTGATTCATCCTGTATCCTTTTAACTTTTTTGTTTTAGATAAGCGGCGGCGTTAGCCTGACTTGCTATGACTTTTTTACCGTCTAACAATAATGTTTCGAATAAAAAAATGTTCTCTTTTGCTCAAGTTCAAGGCGGAAAAAAATCTTAACCGCAGGAATACTTCAAGTATTTAGAGGATTAAAACTTTTATCCAACGCCGAAATTGAGCAAAAGAGTCATTTTTTTTACCAAAGCGTTTAACTTTCTCGTTTTACTATCATAGCCGCTGTAACTCCGCCGCCTCCGCATATGGAAGCGCATAAAAATTCTTTATTAACTCTTTTTAAAGCGTAATATCCTGTAACCAATATTCTGCAGCCGCTTATTCCTGTAGGATGCCCTAAAGCTATGGCGCCTCCGCATATGTTTAAATTGTCGATATTGTCTAATTTAAGCGTGTGAACGTTTGTAATTACCTGCGCCGCAAAAGCTTCGTTTATTTCGATTAGGTCAATATCTGATAGGCTCATATTAGCCCGTTTTAACGCCATAGGAATTGAAATTCCGGGTCCTTCGCCCATAGTCGCCGGATTTACCGCAGCCTGCGCATAACTTACAAAAGAGAATAATGGGGTCGCTCCTATTTCGGCGGCTTTTTCTCTTGTGGTAACAACAACGGCGCAAGCGCCGTCTGTCATACCGCATGAGTTGCCGGCGGTAACCGCGCCATTTTTTCTGAATGCAGGTCTAAGTTTTGCCATTTTTTCTATACTTGCGTCATGGCGTATTGCTTCGTCTTGATCAAATATAAAGCTTTTCTCTCTTTTGCTTGTTGCAGGAACCTCTATCGGAACGATCTCTTCTTTATAATAACCGTTTTTTTGCGCGGCAGACGCTTTTTTATGGCTTAATACCGCAAAGTTATCCAAATCTTCTCTTTTTAAAGAGTATTTTTCAACCAAGTTTTCCGCAGTATGCCCCATCCCTTCTTGCGTAAGCGGATCTATAGAATCGCTCCATCCGTCTTCAAGGGTTTTGGGACCCATTTTAAAACCTTCCCATCTTGCCCCTTTAAGAAGATAAGGGATTGTGCTCATAGAATCCATGCCGCCTGCCACTACTATTTCGCTTTCTTCAAGTCTTAAAGCTTCAGTAGCAAGATGAACCGCCTTCATTCCGGAAGGGCAAGCCATATTAAGGGTATTTGTAGGAATATTTACCGGAATTCCGGCTTTAATCGAAGCTGTGCGCGAAGGGTTTGGTCCGTTGCCAGCCTGTCTGCAAGAACCGTAAATAACTTCGGATACTTCCTCTTCTTTTATTTTCGCTCGTTTAACCGCCTCTTTTATTGCAGCGGCTCCGAGTTCGTACGAAGCGACTTTTTTAAGGCTGCCTCCGAAACTTCCCATCGGGGTTCTAACGGCGCCTATAACGACTATATCGGATAATTTTTTTGCCATATTTTATCTCCTTTTATTTGAAACGGATTATTTTTTTTTAAATGTATTGCCCGCCGTCAACTTTTATAATTTCGCCGGTAATATGCTTTGCCATATCAGACGCCAAAAATACCGCTGCGTTTGCAAGGTCTTCCGGCTGTCCTATTCTTTTTAAAACCATTTCCGCCATAGCCATGTCTATTATTTTATCTCTTGCTTCCGATTCTTTTAACATGGCAGTTTCTATTAATCCGGGAGCCAAAGCGTTTACGTTTATGTTGAAAGCCCCAAGCTCTTTTGCAAGCGCTTTTGTATATCCTATTATTCCGGCTTTTGAAGCGGAATAATTGCTCTGTCCGAATTTGCCTCGAAGTCCGTTTATAGAGGTTATGTTTATTATTTTTCCGGATTTTTTTTCTTTTAATATGGGCGCGCTATGTCGGACGAAATTAAAGTATCCTTTTAAATTCACCTCTATTACTCTATCCCATTGCTCTTCGGTCATTTTCCAAGATACGCCGTCCCAGTTCATTCCGGCGTTATTTACAAGTATATCTAACCCGCCTAATTCGGATATGGTCTCTTTTACAACCGCTTCGGCTTCGGTAAAAGATGATATGTCGCATTGTATGGCTATTGCTTTTTGTCCGATATTTTTAATCTGCTCCGCTATTTTTTTCGCCTCTTTTTTATGTTTTCTGTAGGTAAGGCAGACGTCTGCTCCGTTTTTTGCAAACTCAAGAGATATGGCGGTTCCTATTCCCTGGGACCCGCCGGTAACAATAACTTTTTTATTTTTTAAAAGCATAATTTGTCTCCTTATTTTGTTTCCGCAAAAACATTTATGACTAAATTAAAAATAATTACTCTCCTTTATCCTCCATTAAAACGGGAGGAAACGCTTAATTTTTATCCCCGTAAAAAAAGGAGTAAATAATAAGGTAAGTTTGTCGGATAACAAGGTAGTTTGTCCGTTTTCAAGGCATACGAAAATTTTAACCGCAGGAATACTAATGTATTTCGAGGATTGAAATTTGAGTATAACGCCGAAAACGGGCAAACTACCTTGTTATCCGACAAACTTTAAACTATTTTATAGGTTTGCCCAAAACAGCAGCCATAAACGCATCGTCTAAAGCGTCTCCGTTTGCCATTCTTCTTCTATACTCTATAAAATCTATGGTATCTTTGCCTGTTATTTTTTTGGTATTAAAAGCGTTAAATCCTAAGAAAGCCTCGCCGGACATGTTTGAAGCAAGCCAATGTCTGTTTATGACTTTCGCCTGATCCCAGAAGAATTTCTTTTTAAGTCTTATTCCTTCCACGCTTTTTATAAGGCATCCGGGAAATAGGTTTGTGTATGTCCATAACATTCTATTGATTTCCTTGTCGAGAAGTTGAAAATCAACGGAAGTCTTTTTTACTATTTCTCTTCCTTTTTTCCCTTCTGCGCCGGATTTAAATTCGCCATATGCTATTTCGCCGTCTTCTATGTAGTTATCTGTGGTTATTGCGGGATTGCGCAACCATTTGTCGTCCTGTTTGATTACGGGGAAGCATTTGGATATAAGCCCGAGTCTTTTCATTTTATATGCGCTCCACATTTCGCAAGATACGCAGTTCCACATTGCAAGCTCCATCGGCAGCATCCAAGGTAGAAAGTCTGTGCTTCCGCCATCGGGCGCGGAACCGTGTTTTGGTCCGGCTTGCCCGAATATCGCCAAATCGCTCGATACCGTAACATCGCATGCCATTCCTATTTCTTGTCCTCCGGCTACGCGCATTCCGTTTACTCTGCATATTGTAGGCTTTTTGCATCCGAGTATGGAATCTACCATTGAATTGAAAAGATCCATATAAAGCCCGTATTCGTTGGGACGTTTGGAATAGTATTCCGCATACTCTTTTGTATTGCCTCCGGTGCAAAATGCTTTATCTCCGGCAGCGGTAAATACCGCCGCAACAACGGAGCTATCCGCAGAAGCTTTTTGAAAACCGGCGATTACCCCTTTTACCATATCGGTTGTGTAAGAGTTGTATTGTTTCGGATTATTTAAGGTAATCCAAGCGGAATAAACCCCCTCTATATTTTTTCCCGCCGCATCTAATATAGGTTTTTTTTCAAAAACTATCCCCGGCTCTTTTTCGGAAAAATGTTCATCCTTCCATAAAAAATGATTTTTTGCTCCGGATTCTCTCGGGAGCCAACTTAAATCGCTCATGTTTTTTATCCTTTCTTATTTTTATTATGAAATTTCTACTCGCTTCATTCGTCGAAATGTCATTGAAAAAATGTTCGTCGTAAGAAAACGTCGACCGAAATAAAAAGCCTGTCCTATCAAGCGAAGCGAAAAATATCCTTATTTGTTTTGTATTATTATTCTTTTGAGGTTGTTATCTGTTTAAATATCGGCGTTTGTATAAACTTTCTGGACGTCGTCGCAGTCCTCCAACGCTTCCATTAACTTTATCATCTTTTCTGCATCCGCCTCGTTCAAAGAGGTGTAATTTGACGGAAGCATAGTAACTTCGGATAATATATAAACAAATTTTTCTTTATCTATAGCCTCTTTTACATTTTCGAACTCGCCTGCGCCAGTAACAACTTCAAAGTTATCCTCATCCTCCCGCACATCTTCGGCGCCGGCTTCAAGAGCCGTTTCCATTAATTTTTCTTCATTTGTCCTTTCTTTTTCAATTACTATATAGCCCTTTTTCTCAAATATCCAAGCAACACATCCGTTTTCTCCCAAATTTCCGCCGTTTTTGCTTAATATATGTCTTATATCCGCGGCGCTTCTGTTTTTATTATCGGTTAAGGATTCTATTAAAACAGCCGCCCCCCCGGGTCCGTATCCCTCGTATGTAATCTCTTCGTAAGAGGTTCCTTCTAACTCGCCGGTTCCTTTTTTTATTGCCCTTTCCACGTTGTCTTTAGGCATATTTTGACTTTTTGCCTCCGCTATTGCGGTTCTAAGTCTTGGATTTGCGGCAGGATCCCCTCCGCCCGTGCGCGCCGCTACGGTAAGCTCTTTTATAAGTTTTGTAAAAATTTTACCGCGTTTTGCATCAGCGGCGCCTTTTCTATGTTTAATGTTTGCCCATTTGCTATGTCCCGCCATTATTTTATCCTCCTAAATATACCGATATAATAATTGTTTATATTATCTATTTGTTATAAGCCGTTTATCATTAACCGAACGCTTTTATAAATTTCCGTAAGCAGATAACGACCCTTTTTTAATAAAGTAAGTAAGAAGCTTTGAAAACCGTTTTAATTGGATATAAATTATCGAATTAAAATGCAAGAAAAAACAAACTATTCGACAATAAGAAGCAAAGAAAATTTTTACAATTATTCAAATGCCGATAACATAACATACTATAATTAGCGAGGAAGGAGAAGAGGGAGCGGGTTTTGATTTTTTTATTGCAATTGATTAAGGGATTTCCCCCTTTGGTTTGACATTACAGGCTTTTGATTAAGGGATTTCTCGCAGCGATAAATCCCTTAATCAAAATTACAAACAAAGAAAACGTTTATTATAAAATAATAATAATAAAGATGATTCAATTTCGGCGGATAACAAAGCAGTTTGTTCAAGTATCCGGCGGGTAATAATTTCTATTTGCCTTGCGCAAAACATAATGATTAATTTCGACGCATAACA
>JAOZTP010000113.1 GCA_029939135.1 Desulfobacterales bacterium | reverse complement strand
GGCATCCTGAATTTATATTTAAAAAATGCGATTCCGAAACAATAGTATCCGTAACCTCATATGAAAAAACGGATAAAATAAGATGGGAAGGGGTTAAAGTTTATAGCAAAGAGGAGACGTTATCCGATTATAGCGCGGCAGTTAAAGCGATTGATGCGGGAAGGCGATCCGCCGCCGCGGTTCATAATTTGATTTACGGGCTTCCCGCTCCGACTCTGCCGAAAAATTCCATATTAAAAGAGAGAAATATTCAAAATACCGATAATATCAATAATGTAATACCGTTAAAAAGAAATATAATGCCTTTGTCAACCTCTTTGGAAATAGATAGAGGATGCGAAGCCGAAAAAGGTTTTGATTCTAAAGCGTTTCAGGATGAAGCAAAAAGGTGCCTGCAATGCGGGCTTATCTGCTATCGAAAGGATGAAGCGTAAATAAATGGCGACGGAACAAGGTTTGGTAATAGATACAAACGCCGATACTGCAACCGTAAAAACCGTGCGAAGCGAATCCTGCGAATCCTGCGCTCAGAAAGAAAGCTGCAATACCGGAGGCGGTAAGAATGAAATGCAGGTAAAAGTAAAAAACGGACTCGGCGCGAGAATCGGAGATACCGTTATAATAAGCATAAAAACAACCTCGTTGCTAAAAGCGGCGTTTTTACTTTATATATTTCCGATTTTATTTATGATATTAGGAGCCGTTATAGGAAAAAAACTTGCCGTATCTTTTACTCTTGACGAATCCCTTACTTCTATGTTATCAGGAGCGCTATTTTTTTGCATATCCTTTTTTTTGATAAGAGTAAAAGGGAAAAAAATGGCGTTTAAAGAGGAGTATAAGCCGACTATATTAAGAATAAAAAAAAGCGGCATATAAAAAAAATATGATACAAGATATAAATACATTCCTTTTTATTGCGGGAGTAGGGCTTCTTTTTTTTATTTTAACGACGTTGGCAATATTGGACGTAGCTTCAAAAGATTTCGGCGACATATATAAAAAAGCCGCTTGGGGTTTTATAGCTTTTATACCTTTTATAGGCTGTATAATATATTTTTTAATAGGAAGAAATCAGGGCGTAAAAAAAAATAAGCCCGCATCTTAAAAATTTTTTCGGTTTTAAATTTACTTTTTTATAAATTCGTTTATATACATATCTTTATGGTCCCATCGTCTAGCGGTTAGGACGCTGGCCTCTCACGCCGGAAACCGGGGTTCGATTCCCCGTGGGATCACCAATTCAAGTAAATATCAAGCGGCTATTCATAGAAATCAATCTTTAAGCTGCGATCGCATATTAATATTCGCGCTGCATAATCTGCAAAGAGCATTCCTTTTTCGGTCAAACTGCATTTATCCGAAACTATTTTAATCAGTTTTTCCTCTGTTAATTTAATTATCGCCTTATTATAATTTGCAAGAAAATTTGTTTTAAATTTAGAATTAAAATTTTTTATATCTATTCCGGCATGTCTTAATCCTAAATATATAAACTCTATTGTTTTTTGTTCTGTAGTAAGGGTCTCGGACTGTTTAACAACGGTTTTATCCCGATTAATTTTTTCTATATATTTTTTTATATCGGATATGTTCCAATGTCGTTTTTTTTTATCAAAAGAATGCGCCGAAGGTCCAAAGCCTTTGTAAGCCTCGCCTACCCAATATTTTAAGTTGTGAGCCGATCTAAACCGATCCGTTTTTGCAAAGTTTGATATTTCGTACTGCTTATAGCCGGAATTTTTTAAAAATCTTACGGCGGATAAAAACATTTTACTTTGAAGTTTTTCGCCCGTTTTGTTTAAAACTTTATTCATAATATCGGAATAGATTGCGGTTTTCGGCTCTAATGTAAGTATGTAGCCTGATATATGTTCCGGCGACAGATTTACGGCTTTTTTAAAATCTTTTATCATATCTTTTAAAGTCTGTCCTGGAACCGCATAAATTAAATCTATTCCTATATTTGAAAAACCGGCGTTTTTTGCGTCATAATAGGCGGTTTGCGCCTCTTTTGCGGTATGAATTCTATTAAGCGTTTTAAGAACGGAATCGTTGAAGGATTGAATTCCTATATTTAATCTGTTTATTCCGGCTTCTTTTAATAGAGGTAGATTTTTTTTATTTATTGTTCCCGGATTTGCCTCTGCGGTTATTTCGGAATCTGGAAGGATTGTAAAATTATTGCGGATTGCGGATATTAATTCGGCTATCATGTCCGGCTGTATCAGAGTTGGAGTTCCGCCTCCGAAATATATGGAGTTAGCTATAAAGCTTTTATTTTTTCGGTTGTTTATCTCTTTTATAACCGATTTAATAAAAGGGTTTATATAAGAAAGTTTTGTTACGGAGTAAAAATTGCAGTAAGGGCATTTTTTTATACAAAACGGAACATGTATATATATGCCGCCGTATTTCATTATGATTATATTTTGTTCCTTATCGTTGCATAGAATTTTGTTTGTTAAAAGGATGCGGAGTTACTTTTTTGCCAGCTTTATGCCAAGGAATAACGCTCTTTTATTAATATCTATAAATTTTTTCGGTATGTTTTTCTCTAATGTTTTTATAACCGATTCTTTTTTTACAACCTTTGTCAACTCTATTAAAACCCCAAGCATACAGATATTAAAGACTATTGGATTTTTTATATCCGCCATAACGGTTTCAAACATAGGAAAGCTTTTTTGAATTGCGTCGATATGTCTTTTTATTTTTACAAAATGGGAATCGCTTATTAATATTCCGCCCGGTCTTATAATAGGCGCAAATTCATTATATGCTTCCTGATTAAGAGATATAAGGATATTTGGCTGAATTACTTTGGGGAAATTTATTTTTTCTTCAGATATTATTACGTCGCTTCTTGTAGCTCCGCCTCTTGCCTCCGGTCCGTAGCTTTGAGACTGCACAGCCTCAAGATTGTCAAAAATAACCGCCGCTTCTGCCAATATAAAGGAGGCGGTAATAACTCCTTGACCGCCTGATCCCGAAAATATTATTCTACATCTTTCCATGATTATACTTCCGTATTTGTTAAAGTATTATTAGCCTTTTTTATAATTTTATCATATTCTTCGCAATATTCTGGCATTTTTTTATTTATAAAAACTCCTCTTTCAATAAGTTCCGGGTTCTTTTTTTTTGCTTCGGATCCTATTTTGGCGGTGTTATTTTTAAAATAATTAAGCATATCCGCCGGAGTTTTTAATTTGTTTTTTCTGCCAAAATAGGTGGGGCATTGAGAAAATATTTCCACTACCGAAAAGCCTTTATGTTTTATAGCCATGCATAAAGTATCTATCATTTCTCGCATATGATAGGTTGTTGTTCTTGCTACAAAGGATGCGCCGGAAGCCTCCGCCAGTTTTGCAATGTCAAATTTGTTTTCTATTGTAGAATAGGGGGCGGTGGAGGCATATTTGCCTACGCCGGATAAAGGGGAATATTGACCGCCGGTCATGCCGTATATTTGATTATTCATAATAATGGCGGTCATATTTATATTTCTTCTACACGCATGTATAAAATGGTTTCCGCCTATTGCCAAAGCGTCTCCGTCTCCCATAGGAACTATCAGGCATAATTCGGGTCTGCTAAGTTTTACTCCCGTAGCAAAGGCAAGCGCCCTGCCGTGTATTGTATGAAGAGTATGAGAATCCACATATCCGGTAATACGAGAAGAACAACCTATGCCGGACACCATAACTATATTACTTTTATTGATGCCAAGCTTTTCAACCGCTTTAAGCATTCCTTTTAAAACCATGCCGTGTCCGCAACCAGGACACCATATATGAGGAAAAAAGCGTTCTCTTATATAATCTTTAAAAGCCATTCTTTATACTCCTTTTCCCTGAAGCATTCTTAAAATGTTTCTAATATCGGATACGGTTATTAAAAGTCCGTCTATCCTATTGATTAAAAATACCTTTTTGGGGTCTTCAACCGCATTTTTTACGGCTCTTATCATCTGCCCCATGTTCATCTCTACTACTATGACATGTCTTGCGTTAGCGCATTTTTTTTTTATAATGTTATAAGGAAATGGCCATAAGGTTTGAAGCTCTATAAATCCGATTTTTTCTCCGGCGGCTTGTCTGTTTTTAACCGTATGTAAAACCGACCTTGCCGAAGAGCCGTAAGAAATAAGGATTATTTCCGCGCCTTCCAAATAAAATTCTTTATACATGCATATTGGTTTTGTTTCGGCATAATTTGTAATTTTATCGTTAAGATGCCTTAAAAGCCCGTGAACAATTTTTGGCTTTGTGGAAGGAAAACCCCACATATCATGGAATAATCCGGTAACGTTATATCTGTGTTGCTCTCCGAAATCGGACATAGGAAGTCTTCCGTCTTCTCTCTGAAGATACGGATGATAATCAATTCCGCTTTTTACCGAAGTTCGCAGCCTTTCCACAAGAGGGATTTTGCCTGGTTCTGGCAGGATTAGTTTTTCCCGCATATGCCCTATTATTTCGTCAAATAGTAGTATGACCGGCGTTCTGTAAGTTTCGGCAATATTAAAAGCCTGTATTGTAACTTCAAAAATATCCTGAATAGTAGAAGCTGTCATTGCGACTATTGCATGATCGCCATGCGTTCCCCACCTTGCCTGATTTACGTCTCCCTGACTTACATGAGTAGGATTTCCGGTAGAAGGTCCGCCCCGTTGAACATTAACTACTACGCAGGGTATTTCCGCCATAATGGCATATCCCAAAGCCTCCTGTTTTAAGGAAAAACCGGGGCCGCTTGTAGCGGTCATAACTTTTTTGCCGGTAAGAGAAGCCCCTATAATAGCGCACATAGAGGCTATTTCATCCTCCATCTGAATAAACTTGCCTTTTTTTATAGGAAGTCTCTCTGAAAGATGCTCCATTATTTCGGTTGAAGGAGTTATCGGATAACCTGCAAAAAAATCAAGCCCCGCATACAAAGCCCCTTCTACGCAGGCTTCGTTTCCTTGAACAAATTTTATATTTTGTTTCATTTAACAACCTCTATTTCTATGGCAAAGTCCGGGCACATAAGTTCGCATTGTTTGCAGCAAATACAATCTCTATCCCTTGCGGCAAAAACTTTTCCTTTTTCGTCTGCTTCCAATACTTTTTTAGGACAAAAAGCTATGCATATGCCGCATCCTTTGCACCAGTTTCTATTTATAAGATGCTCTTTTAAAACCTTTTTCGCCATATTCTATTATTCCTTATCAAGATTTTTACGCAACTTTTGATTTTGCTTATTTTCCGTATTTAAAATAAACAAAATTTTTTGTTGAGCAAGGTAATATTAAAAGCGGTTTTTTATTTTTAAAATATATAAAACAACCGAGTAAAAGCTTAAAAATAAAAGTTTGTCAAGATATAGGAGATATGGCGGCGGCGATAATTATTGTTAGTTATTAATCTCTGTTATCTCTTTTAAAGTAGGTAGTTCTTTTAAGCTTTTTAATTCAAATACCTCCAAAAAACGTTTTGTGGTGCTGTAAAGCATCGGTTTTCCAGGAATATCTTTTCTCCCTATTATTTTTATAAGCCCTTTATCCAATAAATTTCTTATTATTCCGCCGGAATCGACTCCTCTAATGTATTCTATTTCCGCTCGAAGTATAGGCTGCTTATATGCCGTTATAGATAAGGTCTCCAATGCGGCTTTGCTTAAGCGGGAATAGGAGGAAGGCTCTAATAATTTTTTAATCCACTCGCCGTATTCCGGTCTCGATTTTAAGCGAAATCCTCCGGCGGTTTCTTTTAAATAGAACCCTCCTTTTCTTACTTCGTATTCTTCGGCAAGTCGGTTAAGCGTTTTTATTATATTTTCCTTATTTTCCGAAGAGAGTATTTTTTCAAACTGTTTTATAGTAATCGGTTCTTGCGCCGCAAACAAAAGGCTTTCTATAATATTTTTCATTTGATCCATAGGCTTATATTTCAGTTATTATTTTTTTGCTTTTTTGTAATGACGGATGCAAGCTTGTTTATTGTAGTTATTATGCCGACTTTGTCTTTTTGAGATACTCCGGCTATTAAAACGTAAGATTTATCCGCCTTTGTTTTAATATGTATGCAGATTTTTTTATGCGGCAAGAAAAATATTATAAAACAGCCGATAATTATCAGAATAAAGCCGGTATATATATAAGGCACTCCAGGATCTTTTGTGATCTGCAAGCCAGTATAATAATGTTTATCGTAACTTTCGGCGGATATTATAAAGGCGCCCTTTCTCATTCTATCAAAGCGTTTGAATTTAAAAGGAATAACCGCGGAATATTTTTCTCCGGTATTTAAATCTATGGCTACAAGAAAAGCTTCTCCTATGTTTTTGCCCCCGAATTTATAAGAAGAGGTAAAAGCTTTGACCGTAAATACGCCTTTGTTTTCAGGAAGTTGAGCGGGTTTGTTTAATTCTATTTTTTTTAAATAATTTTTTTTTAAATTTTTATTAAAAAAATTAAGAGTTACGCTTTTAGGATCAAGCATACCGTAGCTTGCCTGAAAAATGTTTATACCTTTATACCTGAGAGGGTCGTTTACTATAATATTTTTTTTCAATACCTCTTTATTATTTTGAATAACTCTTAAATCGGATTTATACTCTTTCGGGGAGCCATTTTCATAAAATTTA
>JAOZTP010000020.1 GCA_029939135.1 Desulfobacterales bacterium | reverse complement strand
ATGGCGGGTAAAATATATGCTCCTAAAGGCGGTTTTGTAGATAATATAGATAAATTTGATCCCGAATTTTTTGGCATTTCTCCACGAGAAGCGGCTTCTATGGATCCGCAGCAAAGAATGCTGTTGGAAACCACCTGGGAGGCTATAGAAGATGCGGGAATAGATCCGAGAAGTTTATCCGGTTCTAAAACTGGAGTTTTTATCGGTCTGTTTATGCATGACTATGAAAATATCAATTCTTTGCCTACGGAGCGTAAAACAAAAGGTCCGCATTCGGCGACAGGCTCGTCAACTACAATAGCGGCAAACAGAATTTCATATTTATACGATTTCAGAGGACCTTCGCTGGTGGTTGATACGGCTTGCTCCTCTTCTCTTATAACAACCCATCTTGCATGCAGAAGCCTATTAGACAAAGAGTCCTCAATCGCTTTGGCCGGAGGCGTAAACGTAGTTATCAATCCGGATGTAATAATGGGGCTTTGCAGAGCGGGAATGCTTTCTCCAGACGGTTATTCCAAATCTTTTGACGCAAGAGCAAACGGATATGCCAGAGCCGAAGGAGCCGGAATTTTGGTTTTAAAGCGGCTTTCGGAAGCTATAAAAGATAATGATCCTATATATTCGATTATTGAAAGCAGCGCTATGAATCAGGACGGAAAAAGCGATGGGCAAACAGTTCCGAGCAGCGAGGCGCAGCAAGTTATTATAAAGGAGGCATTGAAAAAAGCCGGTTTAAAACCGACCGATATTCAATATTTTGAAGCTCATGGAACGGGAACTCCTGTAGGCGATCCTATAGAGGCAAGATCAATAGGCACGGTATTATCTGAAGGCAGAAAAAAGGGAGAATACTGCATAATAGGATCCGTTAAGTCGAATATAGGGCATACCGAATCCGCAGCGGGAATCGCCGCAATTGTTAAGACATCTTTAATGCTTCAACATAAAAAAATTGCGCCCAACCTTAACTTTGAAACTCCTAATCCGAGTATTGATTTTGAAAAATTAAGATTAAGAGTGCCTACAAGTTTGGAAGAATGGAAAATCGGAAAATCAAAACAGCGCATAGCGGGAGTTAACTCTTTCGGTTTCGGAGGAAGCAATGCTTGCGTTATTCTTAAAGAGTTTAATCAAGAAAAAGATAACGGCGTCAAAACCGAAAAACAGGAAAAAAGAATTCTTTTTCCTATTTCCGGACATAATCAAGAGGCTCTTGACGCCGCTACGCAACAATATCTTAGCTTTTTAGATTCCGAAGAGTATAAAAGAGAGAATATCCGACTGCAGGATATAGGATATACAAAAGCGCTGCGCAGCGGGCATCAGCAGTATCGTGTTGCAGTATCCGCAAAAACGGAAGAAGAGTTAAAAGAATATATTAGCGCGGTTATAGACGGAGAAAAAAGAAATACCATCGCAACGGGCGAGGCAAAGCCGGATTCCATAAAAAAACTTGTATTTGTATTTTCCGGCATGGGACAGCAATGGTATTCTATGGGCAGAAAACTTTTGGAAGAAGAGCCTGAGTTCAGAAAAGTCGTTGAAGGGTGCGACGCCCTTTTTAGAAAACATACAGACGAATGGTCTTTGCTTGACGAATTAACAAAGGATGAGGAAAATTCTCGTATCAATGAAACCAGAATAGCTCAGCCCGCTATATTTTCGCTTCAGGCAGGTTTAAATAGATTATGGAATTTGCGCGGAGTTAAACCGGACGCAATAGTAGGACACAGCGTAGGCGAAGTTGCGGCGGCGTATGCGGCGGGCGTCTTAAGTTTAGAGGATGCAGTCTGCGTATGTTACAATAGAAGCAGACTACAGCAGACTACGGCGGGGCTCGGAAAAATGCTTGCCGTAGGCTTATCTTTGGAAAAAGCGGAAGAAATAATTACTCTTTATGAAGATCAGGTATCAATAGGAGCCGTAAACAGTCCGGGTTCCATAACTTTGGCGGGAGATACAAAAACGCTTGAAGATATTGCCGAAGTTTTGGAAAGCGAAAATATTTTTAACAAATTTTTAAGAGTTGAAGTCCCGTATCACAGCCCAATTATGGATCGAATTCTGCCGGATCTTGAGGCTTCTCTTAAGGATTTGGCGCCCCGAGAGAGTAAAATTGATTTTGTCTCTACGGTTACAGGAAAGTTAATGAACGGGAAAGAGGTAGACGGAAAATACTGGTGTCAAAACGCCAGACAGACCGTCCTATTTCAGAAGGGCATAGAGGAACTTGCGGCGACAGGGAGCAATATATTCGTAGAAATAGGAGCGCATCCTGTTTTAAGCGTATCAATTAAAGAAAATCTTGACGCCAATGATAAACAAGCGACTCTTCTGCCTTCTTTAAGAAGAAAAGAGGATGATGAAATAACCCTGTTAAATTCGTTAGGGCAGCTTTACTGCATAGGTTATCCTATAGACTGGAGAGCTGTTTACAATAAAGAATATAAGTTTGTCCGCATGCCGAATTATCCTTGGCAAAGAGATACATACTGGGCGGAAACAGACGAAGCGAAACTATTAAGAATAGGGCGCGATTATGAAAAACAGGATTTAGTTCATCCTTTGCTCGGCGAAAAAACTTACGATGCTTTGCCTACATGGAGAAACGATATAGACCTTTGGCACCTTGCGTATCTTAAAGGGCATGTAGTGCAAGGCAGCATAATTTATCCTGCGGCGGCATATCTTGAAATGGGAATGGCGGCGGCAAAACAGAATATCGAAGATGACGTTTCATTTATGTTGGAAGATATTATAATCGAAGCGCCTATGCTTTTATTTGAAGCGAGCTATTCTACAATCCAGCTTGTTATAAACGAAAATAACCGATTTTCCATATTCAGCAAAAATTATAGCGCGGGAGGATGGGTTTCTCATTTAAACGGAAAAATCGGCGTTAACATAGATAATAAAAATTATAACAAAATAGATATAGATCAAATAAAAAGCCGATGCAGGCAAGAAACAAAAGATTTTTGCTATCAACGCTTTAACGGGTTAGGGCTTCAATATCAGGATGATTTTCAACTTATAGAAAATTTATGGATAAACGAAGCCGAGGCATTAGCGGAAATTAAAAGCAGCAAAAATATAGAATCTGATATGTCTCTGTATCTTTTTCATCCTGCCATGTTAGACGTCTGTTTTCAGGCTCTTGCATCTATGCCGATAGACGGCACATATCTTCCTGTAAAGGTGGAAAGCCTTAAGTTTTTTGAATCCCCGTCGCAAACGATATATAGCTATGCGACTATCAAGGATAAAAACGCCTCAAGCGTTAAAGGGGATATTCTTGTTTTTAACGAGAAAGGAAATGTTTTGCTTCAAATAGAAGGCTTAATCTGTCAATATGTTGAAGGAACAAGAAATATAAAGCAGGAAAGCATAAAAGACAACCTTTACGAATACCAATGGATGCTCAATCCAATTTCCGAAAAAACCGCGGTGCGCGACAGCTCCGAATATATCATCTCGCCCGGCTACATCTATTATAAAATCAAAAAAAGCATCCCGTTGTTTATCGAACAGTATAAACGAAAAGAGTTTTACGATATAGTAGAGCCTAAGCTTGATAATCTGTGTAAAGAATACATAATAGCCGCCTTAAAAAAACTCGGCTACGAGTTTGAATATGGAGATATATTTTCGCTCGAAACTCTTATTACGAAACTCGGAGTGGCAAAAGAGCATTATCTTCTTTGTTCCCGTATGTTAGAGATATTAGAACAGGGAAAGACACTCAAACAGACCGATAACGGATGGGAGGTTATTGTAAAGCCGGAAAATAACGACATTTCAAAACTATGGAATCGCGTATTTAACGAGCATTCGGATTATGAGGCTGAGTTAATGTTACTTGGACGCTGCGGTTTAAAACTTGCGGAAATATTAAAAGGAGAAATGGATTCCTTATCCATAATATTTCCTTCCGGTTCTTTGGTTGCGGAGCATCTTTATAGAAATTCGCCCACATTTCGCATATACAACAGAATGGTTTATGAGGCGGTATCAATAATTGTAAACAGCATTCCAGAGGGGCAAACCTTAAGAATATTAGAAATAGGCGCCGGAACAGGCTCGCTGGCTTCTTATGTGCTCCCAATGTTTCCAAAACACAGAACCGAATACCTTTTTACAGATATATCAACCGCTTTTACAAATCAGGCTGCAAAAAAGTTTTCGGAATACGATTTTGTAGATTATAAAACCCTTGATATAGAAAAAGATCCTATAGAACAGGGATATGATCCTAATTCTTTTGATCTTATACTCGCATCGGACGCTATACATGCAACCGCAAATCTTGCCGACACCATAGGTAATGTTAAAAGCTTGCTTGCGGATAACGGAATATTAGTATTATTGGAAGGGACAAAAAAAGAAAGTTGGTTCGATCTGGTTTTTGGAACCCTTAAAGGCTGGTGGCTTTTCTCTGATACGGATATAAGACCGAATCATCCGCTTCTTTCCGAGAAAAAATGGCTTGAATTATTTAAAGAGAGCGGTTTTTCGGAAGTAGTGGCGTTATCGGACAGAACAGAAGAATATGAAGCGCTGCATAATGTTTTTATAGCAAGAGGTCCAAGCATTAAAAAAAGCTATTTAAATCAGCCTATGGATCTGATTGAAATTCCAAATAACTACTTAAACAGAAAATGGATTATTTTTGCAGACGAAGCGGGAATATCAAATAGACTTGCAGATTTGTTTAAGGCAAAAGGGATTAATCCTATAATAGTAACAAAAGGGGATATATTCCAACAGGCTACTCCTTATAACTTTACTATCAATCCTGTTAGTTCCGAAGATATTACTCTGCTATTTACTCAGGCATGCACAAACTCTACGGCTCCCGTAATAGTTAATATGCTTAATCTTAAAACTCCATATCAAAATAAAGTTGACGTTAATCTTCTTGAAAAACAGACCAATCAAATGACACTAGAAGCTCTGATGTTAGTTCAAGCGGTTTCAAAACATGAATGGAACGGCTCGCCGGATATTGTATTTATAACAAACGGTACGCAGACCGTAGGAGGCTTTAAAGAATTAAATGTAGAACAGTTTGCTTTATGGGGATTTGTCCGCGTTGTTATTTCCGAATATACCGAATGGAAAACCAGATTAATAGATTTAAGTTTCGAGCCGTTAAAAGAGGAAATGGAGGCTTTATTTAAAGAATTGATTTCAAACGGCGGCGAAGACGAAGTGGCGTTGCGTATGGGAAAAAGATATGTTCATCGCTTTATTCAGCATAATAGAACAGATTTTTACATAGATGCAGACCAACCCTTTGCCTTATGTAAAAAACCTTCAAAAAACATTGACGGTTTTACATTTGAAGAAACCGAAAGAAAAATACCCGCTCCAAATGAGGTGGAAATAAAAGTAGTCGCTTCAGCCTTAAACTTTAAAGATGTTGCAACCGCAGTAGGAGATTGGGAAACAAAACTTACTTCGGACGGATTAATCTCAAACTTCGGACAAGAAGCCGCAGGAATCATTACCGCAGTAGGAGAACAGGTTGAAAAGTTTAAAGTTGGAGACGAAGTAATGGGGCTTGTAAAGAATGGATTCTCAAATTATACAATAACAGATCCCAACCTAATAATTAAAAAACCGACTCATTTTAGCTTCGAGGAAGCCGCAACGGCAACCATACCCTTTTTAACAAGCTATTATGCTTTATATAATTTGGCAAAAATACAACCTGGCGAAAAAATATTAATCCATGACGCTGCGGAAAGCATAGGACTTGCGGCAATTCAGATTGCAAAAGCGGCTGGGGCTCAAATGTTTGCCACTACAGATACGCAAGAGAAGAAAGAACTCCTTTATTCAATGGGAATACGGTATGTCGGCGATTCTAATAATTTGGATTTTTATAACGAAATATCCGGCGGCGGAGAAAAATTAGATATAGTAATCAACGGCAATCTACAGGGAAGCGTCGCAGCCAAAAGCATGCTAATGTTAAAACCTGTTACCGGACGTTTTGTCGATATAAACGAGTATGGCAGCGTTAAAAAAATATCCGTTCCGAGTATTGTAGATAAAGGGATTGCATATTATTCCGTATCACTTGATACTATTAAAGAAAATAATTTAGATATAATAAAAGATCTATTTCAAAAAACAGTCCAAGCATTTAACAATAAAAACTTCTATCCTCTTGCGCATCGGGTATTTCCTTTAGCATATATGGTTAACGCTTTTCAATGCATGAAAGATAAAAACCATATAGGCAAAGTTATAATATCGATGCATGAGCCGGGAGCTACAATTATTCCGACAAAAAACAGAATACCGCTTTTATCCGACGCTACATACCTAATGACAGGAGGGCTGGGAGGCTTTGGACTTGGAGTCGCCAAATGGCTTATAGACTGCGGAGCGAAACATATTGTTTTACTCGGAAGAAGCGGCGATTCTAAACCTGACGCGAGAAAAGCGGTTCAAGAGCTGCGCAATAAAGGCGCGGAAATACTTGTAGCCCGCGTGGACGTATCCAAGCAAGAGGAATTGAAAAAGCTTTTGACTTCAATAGAAGAAAGCATGCCTCCTTTGCGCGGGGTAATACATGCGGCTATGGTTTTAGAGGATGTCTTTTTAGAAATGATGACTTCCGCGCAATTAAAAAAAGTTATGGATCCCAAGATACTTGGAGCTTGGAATCTTCATACGCAAACATTAAAAAATGACATTGATTTTTTCATCATGTTTTCATCATTTACCTCGTTAATAGGAAATTCGGGACAGGCTAACTACTCTGCAGGCAATTCCTTCCTTGACATGTTAAGTTGTTACCGAAAAGCTAACGGGCTGCCCTCCATTGCTATAGGATGGGGCAGCATAGGCAATGTAGGATATGTGGCGGAACATGAAGAAATAAAAGCCCTATTTAGAAAGCAAGGAGTTTTTGATCTTAGTTTAGAACAGGCTTGGAGAGTTATAGCATACGGGCTTAAAAAAGAATTGGAATACATAGGCGCTATGCCGATTGACTGGAAAAAATTCAGCAAATATTCTTCCAGTTTATTAAAACTGCCCAGATTTTCCAAGCTGCTTGGATTAGATAAAACCTTAAGTCAGGACGCCGAAAAAGAGGAGCATTCCGAATTTATTTTACCGGATTCGCCCGACGAACTTAAAGAATACCTATTAAACAGCATTACCAAAACGGTTGCGGGAGTGCTTGGAATTGCCCCTGCAAAATTAAATCGGGAACAGGCATTAGAAAAGTACGGTTTGGATTCTTTAATGGCGGTAGAATTAAACGTTCAGCTTAAAGAGCTTACAAGCATAGATTTTCCAAAAATGACGCTTTTGCAAAAAGGTTTGAATATTGTTGAGTTAGTAGAAATGATAGAGAAAAAAATATTGGAAGGCAGAACCGAATAGGAGATTGGCAAATGCAGAAAAAATCAGAAGAGAAACTATCCGAACTTTCTATGCAGAAAAAAAAAGATATACTTAAAAAGCTTTTACGCGGAAAAGGTAAAGTTATAGCGGACGGCAAATCGAAAACAGACGAATATAGTCTTTCCGAAAATTTATGGCAGATAGATTCCATAGACGCGATTTCCGAATTTCAGGAAAGACTCAAACTAATGAAAGATCAAAACATATCGAATCCTTTCTTTAGGGTAAACGAAGGGATAGTAAACGACAGAACAATAATAAACGGCAAAGAATTCATAAGCTATTCCAGCTACAACTATGTAGGGCTTTCCGGCGATCCCATAGTAACCGCCGCTGTTAAGAAAGCGGTGGATAAATACGGAACATCAGTTTCCGCAAGCAGAATGGTAACAGGAGAAAAACCTATACACTCCGAATTGGAAAAAGAGATTGCAGAATTTCTCGGGGTTGACGACTCCATCGTTTTCGTAAGCGGACACGCTACAAACGTTACTACAATAGGGCATCTGTTAGGTCCAAACGATCTTATCCTGCACGATTCCCTTGCTCATGACAGCATAGTTCAAGGAGCTATGCTCTCTCATGCTCGTAGAATACCCTTTCCGCATAACGATTACGAGGCATTGGAGAATGTATTAAAAGAACAACGTATGAAATACAAAAAAACCCTAATTGCTATAGAAGGAGTTTATAGCGTTGACGGAGACATACCTTATCTGCCTAAGTTTATAGAGATAAAAAAGAAATACAAAACATTTTTACTCGTTGACGAAGCCCACTCCATAGGAGTGCTGGGAAAAACAGGCAGAGGAATAGGAGGACACTTTAATGTAAACCCGAAAGATGTTGAAATGTGGATGGGAACATTAAGCAAATCCTTTGCAAGCTGCGGAGGATACATAGCCGGTTCCAAATTATTTATAAATTATTTAAAATATACGGCTCCTGGATTCATGTTTAGCGTAGGAGTGTCTCCGGCTAACGCGGCAGCCGCTCTTGCCGCTTTAAGAGCGCTTAAAAAAGATACAAATAGGATAGCTTTATTACGAAAAAATTTTGAATATTTTCGTAATAAAGCAAAAAAATTAGGGTTTGATATAGGGGCAAGTAATGAGTCTGCGGTTATTCCGGTTATAGTAGGAAATTCTTTGAAAACAATGAAAATGACGAATTTTCTTTTTGAAAAAGGCATAAATGTCCAGCCGATACTTTATCCTGCGGTAGCGGAAAACGCCGGCAGGCTCCGTTTTTTTATTACAAGCGAACATAAAGAGGCTCAGATGGAATATACTCTTATGCAGCTACAGGAAGGGTTTAAATCAATATAATCTATGGATAATAATTATGATATTATAATCATAGGCGCTGGAGTAGGAGGTTTGACATGCGGAAACCTTCTGGCAAAAAACGGTTTTAAAGTTCTTATGTTAGAACAGCATTTTTTGCCGGGAGGTTACTGTACCTCATATAAAAGAAAGGGATATACCTTTGACGTTCCCGTTATCATAGGGAATTTAAGAAAAGGGGATAACTTTCAAAGATTATTTCAATATATCGGAGTGAGCGATAAAATAGAATTTTTTGAAATCAATAAGCTTGCAAAAATAGTAGGACCGGATATGTCTATAGACTGGTATTCCGATACATATAAATTGGAATATGAATTTATAAGCAAATTTGCCAAAGAAAGAAGCGCAATCCGAAAGTTTTTTCGGGAAATAAGAAAAATATGGGACGAAATAGAAGAAGCTCATTACAAACCGACTCGTTTACAAAAATTAACATATCCGGTTCTATTTCCGAATCTTGTAAAATACAGACATTATACATTAAGCCGCTACCTTGATAAATACTTTAAAGACTATAAATTAAAAGAATTTATAGGCAAAGAGGCAATAACGTTAGGATTAAATGCAGACAGAGTTTCCGCATTGTTTTATATAGGATACATAATGTCTTATTCTATCGGCGGAATATGGTATCCCAAAGGCGGATTCCAAAAAATATCTGACGCCTTTGCAGAGACATTTAAAGAGCATGGAGGAGTTTTAAAATTAAAAAAAAGAGTTAAAAAAATTCTGATAAAGTCCGGCAGAGCAATAGGAGTCGAGCTTGACAACCAAGAAAAAATATATGCAAAATATATCGTTTCTAACGCAGACACCAAACAGACATTTCTTAAATTAGTAGGAACTCAGAATCTAAAAGCTAAATTTGTTAAAAAAATAAACAATCTGGAACAGTCCGTAAGCGGATTAGTGGTTAAACTCGGAGTTGACATGGAGCTTCCGGATTTTTCCGATTATGCTTGGATATTTTCATTTTCGGAATACGGTTCTACTAAAAAAATATTAGCGCTTAACTCGGACAACAAACTTGACCTTGCAAATTACGATTTTTCCATAGAAACATCCTCCTTTATAGAGAAAAGGAGAAATTCGAACCGTAAAAACAATGTAGTAAGTTTAGTTTTACTTCCGGTTCCCTACAACTATAAAGACAAATGGCGCTGTTCCAATCAAAAAGAGTATGAACAACTTAAAACCTCAATAGCGGATACCCTTATAAAAAGCGCGGAAAGATTCATACCGAATCTGTCAAAACATATAGTTGTCCGAGATATATCCACCCCTTTAACTTACGAGCGCTATACATCCGCTTACGAAGGCGGATGGTATGATCTTGCAGCTACTCCGAAACAGGCGTTAGGCAATAAAATGGGACCCCAAACATTAATAAAAGGGCTGTATCTTACGGGCGCAAAAACAATACTTGGATCCGGGCTTACCGGAGCAATACCTGCCGGATTATATACGGCGGATACAATATTAAAAAACAAGTTAACGCACGGCAAGAATTATATTAGATACAATCTGATATAAAAGCCAAAACCATGCGGGCTTTAAACACAGGAAAGTTCCATGTTGAAAAAAATATTTCAGACGCATAAAAAGAATGATAAAATTTAGTCGTATAAAAAAGGAAATAAAACAATGCAAAAACTTGCCCTTATTACCGGAGGCTCTTCCGGCATAGGCTT
The DNA here is from genome assembly GCA_029939135.1 of Desulfobacterales bacterium. Taxonomy (GTDB): domain Bacteria; phylum Desulfobacterota; class Desulfobacteria; order Desulfobacterales; family JAFDMD01; genus JAFDMD01. The sequence goes on along the minus strand of JAOZTP010000020.1, from coordinate 12,002 downwards.
TGAAATTGCAAAAAAACTTGCCGAAAAAAAATATTCGCTCATCATTACCGGAAGAAATCAGGAAAAACTGCAAAAAGCCGCCGATAATATAGGCTCCTTTTGCAATACGTATATCGAGGCTTTTTGTTCCGATACTACGGACGAAAAAAGCTTAGAAAAAGTTTTTTTGCAAATAAAAGCAAAAAAAGGGAAACTGGACATGCTGATACTTAATGCTGGATCGGTTTCTACAAAACTAATATCAGAATATGCAAATACAAAAGAGCTGAAGCGGGAAATCAATATAAATTTATGGGGAACAATACTTGCGACATACATATTTTTACCCCTTCTTAATAAAGGCGCCAAAATATTATTAGTATCTTCCGCATTCGGCTTAATGGGAGCGGCAGGATATACTACCTACTGCGCCTCAAAAGCCGGAGTTATCAATTTTGCAGACGCTCTCCGCCGAGAACTTTTAAAAAAAGAAATATCGGTTCATGTAGCCTGCCCTTCGGATATAGATACTCCGATGTATCGGGAAGAGTATCAAAACATGCCCAAATGGATGAAAAAGGATGCGAGAAGAGCGGCTATGAAGCCGGAAAAAGCCGCGGATATAATACTTAAAAAATGCTTCAAAAACAAATTTCTTATCATATTGACTTTTGATATATTATTTCTTGTACTTCTTATAAAACTTACCCCTATCCGATTTAAAAATTACATTTTAGATAAAATTTTTCCTATACCGAATTAAAACGAATAGCGGAGATTGATAGAAATATTTGCGATATTAATATTTCCTTTTTCATTTGTCGCAGACGAAACGGCAATAGAAACCTGCAAAACAGCGTCTGTATTAAATTCGGCGAGATCAGACTAAACGCCGGAAGGCGTTTGGTAAAGAATCGGCTTTTTAAATGAATAAAATACTTGCATACCCTTTATAAGTCTTATAAATTAGATTGTTTTGACGTTAAATTAAAATAAAAATAGCTTTGTATAATTAAAACAATTATTTTACGGCATTTGAAATTTTCAATGTAATTAGATTTCAAAAAAGGTAAAATATAAGGTTATACAAAGCATACGCTCTTATTATCAAAAGGAGGAAATCTAAATATAATGTATGAAGGACTAAATAAAATTGAAAAAATAATTTTCAACGCGTTATCCTTATTTCTAGTTTTATTCTATTCATACTCCGCAGTATTGAAGCCTGCCGCGACTCAGTATCACAGAGGAATATATGTTATAATAACTTATATTCTTATTTTTCTTGTTTATAAATCGAAAAATACTCTTATGAGAATATTAGATTATATTTTTATGACGGTATCTTTTATAACCATAAGCTATTGGATATTTAATTTTGAAGCCATTAATTATAGAACTGGAGCAGAAAACCAGCTTGATACAATAATAGCAATGGTCGGGGTTCTTCTAGGAATAGAGCTGGCAAGAAGAGTGGTAGGCGGCGTTTTTGTAATATTAGGCGGTTTAATGCTTCTTTACGGAGTATATGGCGACTCTATGCCAGATTTAATTTCTCATGCCGGAGCTTCTTTTCCGGAGCTTTGCACTACAATTTTTTATAAAAGCGACGGCGTATTCGGAATTATGGCTAATGTTTTGGCAACTTATGTTATTCTGTTTGTTATTTTCGGAGCCTTTTTAAAAAAATGCGGGGCAGAAAGATTCTTTATAGATTGGCCTCTTGCGGCGGTAGGGCATAGAATAGGAGGTCCCGCGAAAGTATCGGTTATTGCCAGCGGACTTTTTGGGTCTGTTTCCGGAAGCGCCATAGCAAATACGGTTTCTACCGGAACTTTTACTATTCCTATGATGAAAAAAGCCGGATTTAAACCTCATGTAGCAGGCGCTATAGAGCCTGCCGCATCTATAGGCGGAATGTTTATGCCGCCTATTATGGGAGCCGGAGGATTTATTATGGCGGAACTAACAGGGTTGCCTTATTCGAAAATTATGTTGGTAGCTCTTTTTCCGGCTTTTATGTATTTTTTTAGCGTTTTTACAATGGTGCATTACGAGGCTAAAATTCATAATATCGTAGGCGAAAAATATAAAATGGGAGCTATGGAACTTTTTAAGAGAGAATGGTTTTATATTCTTCCGCTTGTAATAATTACTATTTTTATGCTTAACGGATATTCTCCCGGGTATTCCGCAGTGCTGGGGCTTGTAACCTGTTTGGCAGTAAGCTGGGTCCGAAAAGATACGCGTATCAAATTTAAAGAATTTACCGAAGCCGCGAGAGAAGGAACTATCAGCAGTCTTAAAATAGGGGCTACATTAGGAATTATAGGCATTATTATAGGCGTGTTATCTTTTAGCGGACTTGTTTTAACATTTGCTGATATTATTATAGAACTTGCAGGCGGCTCTTTGTTTTTAACAATACTTTTGATAGCTTTGGCTTCTTTGGTGCTTGGAATGGGAGTTCCGGTTACCGCGGCTTATCTTATAACGGCGGTTGTAGCGGTTCCGGCATTAACCCATTTGGGAGTTAACCAGCTTGCTTCTCATATGATTGTATATTGGCTTTCTCAAGATTCCAATATTACTCCTCCTGTATGTATAGCCGCTTTTGCGGGAGCTACAATCGCGAAAGCAAACATGTGGAGAACCGCTTTTTCGGCGTTTAAATTTGCAAAATTTTTATATCTCGGACCTTTTCTTTTCGGATATGTTCCAGGCTTTTCTTTGGACGGAACCGCTTTTGATATTGTAAAAGCTTTTGCTTTAATAATATTAGGAACATATATGTATTCCTATTTTTTAAGCGGACATTGGTTTGGATATTTCAAGAAAAAATTTAAAAATAATTAGAAAGAAAATAATTAAGGGATTTCTCGCTTTGCTCGCAATGACAGGCTTTTTATTTCTGTCGCATTATTTTGACGGAAATTGTTTTTACCTGTCATTTTGACGAGCGCGGCGAGGAGAAATCCCTTAATTAAGATTATATCCAACTAAAACCAACTAAAAATATTTTAGGCTCAAATTATAACTATTTTGTAAAACTCCAACTTGTCCCCTCCGAGGAATCTTTTAATACTATATTCATTTCGCTTAATCTATCCCTTATTTGGTCCGCTTTTGCCCAGTCTTTTGATTCTCTCGCTTTGTTTCTTTCGGATATAAGCCGCTCTATTAATTCGGCGTTAATATTCTCCTTTTTTAATCTGGCGCAATTTTTTTTTTCAAAAAATAAGGACGGCTCGTCAGACAATATTCCCAAAATATTCGATATTTTTTCTATATCGTTTTTAATCCTTATTATATCTTCGGATTTTTTTTTTTCATCAAGAAGTTTATTTAAGCTTTTTACCGCATTAAACAGTTCTCCTATACCTTTTGCGGTATTAAAGTCATCATTCATAGCTTCGCAAAAAAGCTTAAAATATTCTCCGGTATTTTTATTTTCGGAAACAATATTATTTTCCGTAATTCTTTTTGCAAGAGCGTAGATTTTTTCAACGCCTGCGTCCGCCCGCTTAATATTTTCGTCCGAAAACTCTATCGGGCTTCTGTAATGATTGGATAAAAGAAATAATCTTACGGAATCCGGATGATACTTTTCAAGCATATCCTTTACGGTTAAAAAATTGCCTAAAGATTTAGACATCTTTTCCTTATTTATATTTACAAAGCCGTTATGTATCCAATATTTTGCAAACCCTCCGCCAAAAGCTTTTTCGGACTGGGCAATTTCATTTTCGTGATGCGGAAAAATCAGATCTTTTCCGCCGCCGTGTATATCAAAGGTTTCGCCCAAGTATTTGCGGCTCATTGCGCTGCATTCTATATGCCAACCCGGTCTTCCCTTGCCCCACGGGCTTATCCAGTAAGGCTCCCCTTTTTTTGCCGATTTCCATAAAGCAAAATCAAAAGGATTTTTTTTTCTTTTATCTATATCAATTCTTGCCCCTGCCTGCATATCTTCAAGGTTGCGTCCCGATAATTTGCCGTAGTCTTCAAAAGATTTAACTTTAAAATATACGTCCCCTTCCATTTCATAAGCGGCTTTTTTTTCTATTAAAATATTTATAAGCTCTATAATCTCTTCAATATGTTCCGTAGCTTTCGGTTCTACGTCCGCTCTTTTAACGTTAAGCGCATCCATATCTTCGTAAAATTCTTTTATATATTTTTCTGCAATACTTTTTGCGTCGCTTTTTGTTTCATTTGCTTTTTTTATAATTTTATCGTCTATATCGGTAAAATTTCTTATATATTTTAAATTATAACTTAACGTCTTAAAATATCTTGCTATAACGTCAAATACTATTACGGACCTTGCATGTCCTACATGGCAGGGAGCATAAACCGTAGGTCCGCATACATACATAGACACCCGATTTTTTTTAATGGGAATAAATTTTTCCTTTTTTCCGCTCAACGTATTGTAAATATAAAGGGTCATTTTTTTATGCCTTTTAAATAATGGTTTTTTGTTAAGTCTTCTTATCGTTATAATCGAAAACCGACGCGTCTTTTTAAATACGGTTGCAATCTATTTTGCCGCATTATGTTAAATCAGCTCCGCATTCGGCTAACTTTCCTATTAAATAATTTATAAAACCGGTACAGGCAACCAACATATATTTTGCATCTACAAATGTTAATTTAGGCTTTTCTAACATTGCATGTCTTATACCGTCCGCGTCGGAGCTATAGCCGTATAAATTGGAAAAGCTTTTACTTAACGCCGGATGAAGTTTTATTTTATCTTCAAGTAATTTCAGAGCCGAACCAAGCGTTGCCTTATTATCTTTCATAACAACTTGTGTCAATGCTTCTACGGCGCTAATCGATTCTTTTATTGAGTTTCGGAAATCAGGATTTTTTCTATCGGATAAATGAGATAAAGAGGAGCGTAAATGCTCTTGAACTCCTTCTAACTCAGACGTATTTTTAATTGCCGAGTCAATGCTATCAATTTCCTCTTCGGAAGTAATTTCAACTACGCGTTTATCAATAATTCTATAGGCTGATAACTCTTTTTCTAAAATTTTGTTACATCCATTTACAAATTCTTGCGGCGAAAAATCATAGGAATTTATATGATAAACTTTTTTAACGGTAAACTCAAAAAAATGTTTTCTGATTATAGTGAAAGCATCATCAGGACTTAGCGGCATAGTGTCTATCTGGAACTTAAATAAATTGCACCAATATTGCTTGAATAAAGCCTCAATATCATTATTGTCATAATTCCCATCTAAGTTTATGCCATTATCAACTTCAGTCCCAATAAATAAATACCAAACATTCCAAAGCCCATTTCGCAACTCTTCGTCCATACTATCTTTTTGGATAACGAATTTTACGGGCTTAAATCCTTTACGCTGTGAAAAAAGCAAATTTTTACCTTCCTTTTTTATAGGCTATTATAAAGTTTTTTTTATCTATCAAGATGTTCGCCTACAATCTATCATAATTTTCCGGCGGCATATCCGGAACTTGAGACAAAATCATAGAACCCCCTTTTCCTGTTGCTTGTTTTTCCAAATAAAGATCGGATATTATATGAAATCCTTATTTGGAGAGTAGCGCTGCTACTAATACATTAGTATCAATAATAATCCGATATGTTTGCAAACCTTTTTTATGTCTTTATTTCTATTTCTATTTTTATGCGCTTACTGGCAGAGCGACTCAAATGATACTTATTTTATGTTTTTTAAGCATCCAAACAAACATTACATAAGTAAGAGCGCTGTCAAATGCGATTCCCGCCCCAAACATTAACGCAATCAAATTCAAAGTAGGCTTATAGATTCCCGCTTTATAAAGAATAAAAAGAGTTCCGTAAAACAATGTATTTATTACAATTGATTGGAATAGCATGTAATTTGTTTTTCCGATTCCATAAAAAATGCTGTCAATTACATTGTTGAATGCAAAGGTAATATAAAAAATGACAGATATTAAAGCAATCCAATAAACATCGGTATAATTTTTTACATTCATTACGTTTTTAATAAACGAATCCCAAAATGGCATTGTAAAAAGCCAAATGATTACAATTATTCCGGTTAGGACAAAATATCCTATTGTTTTTTGTTTTATCGCTCTATCGCCCGACATCCCGCAGTCCCGCTTAATTAATTGACCTAATTGAAGTATCGGCAACAATAGCCAACCCCAGATAAAATTGTTGGCAACCCAAAACGTTCCTTGTTCGCCGACAACATTTACCATGCGTATAACCATCAACATAAATGCGGCATTTCTAACAAAACTCTCAAGCCCGGAATATCCGCCGACCTTTAGCCACTCTTTCATCCAGCCGAACGAAATTTTTCCCTTTAAATCGATTCGATACCCTTCGTTATTTAAAAAAAAGATAACTGTAATTAACAAAACGGTATTTACTATAATATTGCCGATTGCAATTCCATTTACGCCTAAATCGAATGAAATCGGGAGAGAAGACACAAGAAATATATCCGAAAAAACAGTCAAAAGCATTTGTATGATCAGTATTGCATATAACTGCTTATTTTTTTTAAGCATAATAAGAACAAGAAGAAGGAAGCGGGCAACCGTAAATAATATTGAAGCTATGGCTTCAAGTCTAATATAGGCGGCTGTTGCGGAGATGAGGTATTGTTTTTGACTCATAAGCGTAATTAATGGTTTTACAAAAATAATTACGACAACAGAAATGGATCCATATATTCCAAAAGTAACGATTAATCCGGTTTTAATTTTATTTGTTAATATTGATTTATCAGCTATGGATTTCCCCATAAGGTAAAAAAGTGGAAGTATTATCGCTTCTTGCAGAACCTCATAAATAAGATTAATCCAAGATAATTGGCTGGCGATATTAAGTCCCCAGTCTGTCGGCATATTTCCTAAAAAGAATATCCTTACGGTAGTATATATTGTCGGAATAAACCCCATTGCCAAAAGAGCGGCAAACAGTCTGTAATTTATACTCTTTAAAGACAGCTTTATTTTTTCAAACATATTTTTTTGTTTTAGTAATGTTTATATAACGCATAAATCGGAAATCCGCTTTTTACGACTTATAGTTAAACGGAAAAAAATATCATTTTAAAGAATCGATTTTTAAATAATCGTAAACCGAATAAGCGCCGTTGCTATGTATATGATGGCACCCTACAATTTTATCGAAAAAATCAGGATATATCCGCCCGATCTCTTCCTCTTTAAATGATGACTGGTTTAGCTCCGTTATTCTCGCAAGAGTTAAGCTTTTTCCATAAGCGTTAAAATCCTGTTTCTGCCTTGCTCTGATAGGAAACTTGCCGCCGACATTTAAAATTCCGGCGTTTCTTGCTATCTTGCTATTATAGATTAAGGGATTTGATTTATGAGCTATCCAATTATCAGCCAAAGGGGAGGCGTTGTAAAAGGCGTAAAGGGTTGACGAATGATCCGCCAGCCCTGCAATATTCATATTACATAGCAGCCACCATTTTTGGTTATTTTCAAAAATCATTGTATCCGCTACGCTAACGTTGGATATAATATTTTTTTGATACTCCCATTTTAAAGGGAATTCAACGCATTTATAAAGCCTAATCGAATTTGCCTTAATGGTTTCCGGAACCATGTATAATTCCTTTTTATATTCAAATAGAAAAGGAAAAGACATATGAAACGGCTCTTCTATTACAGATCCCAGAATTCTATAGTTTTTTTCGTCAATCAATTCTACGGCGGCAATGCATGCTCTTTTCCGTTTATAAGAATAATCTTCAAGATAACAGATTGTCCTGTTATTTTTTGTAATAACAAAAGGGTCCGCAAAAAAATGATTTTTTGGATTTTTTATTCGGACCCCTTTTTTTAAATTTGCATTATGCCAATCGGACTTAATATACGCTACGTTCCATCTTTTATGTTTACGCAAGATCAGTCTTTCTATTGCAAGCAAAATAAATAGCGTCCCTGTTCGGAATAAATATGAGATTGATTGAATAAAGGAGGGAGTTTTTAAAATAGAGCCTTCAAAATGGAACTTTTGTTCTTTTTCAGGAAATTTATTATTAACGGCATATTCCAATATTATTTTTGCCATATAAGGAGCGCTTTCCTTGTAAAGAAACAGAATATTTTCCGTATAAGATCTTTGAGTCTGCATATTCCCTCTGAATATAACTTTACCGCCGCCAATCTCTTCCTTTAATATTTGTATGGTAAATCCAGTTGAAGATTTTCGCAGGTAAACCTCCCAAAAGGCAGCGAGTCCGCCGCGATTCCAACGATTATCTCCGTAATCAAAAGATATAATCCCATCTTTTGCGCAATTAATTATTTTTTTTTTCAATATGCTTGAAGCGTTCCCTTTAAGAATAATATCTAAACCAAGAGATTCTATTTTATCAATATCTGCGTCAGAATATCGGACGATGCGTTCATTTTCCGAATATATAGGATTTAAACGAATAATTCTGTTTTTTATAAATTTGTCTATGATAGAGGTTGCGTTCAGCTTTTTAACATCTGCGGAAAATATTGATAAGATTTTATACTCGATATAGAATATAGCTTTAAAAAATGAGAGCTCCAGAGTTTTTAATAGCCCGTCAGTCCTAATTTTGAATTTTATTTTATCAAAAAAAATCCGCCGTTTCGGAGCGCCGGAGTATAGCAAAAAGAAAAGTTCCACATAATCGCTTTTTGATAGTTTGCGGATGGTTTCGTAAAGATACTTGTCGCAATTTGCGGATTCAATGAATATGCCTATTTTTTTCATGTTTTCACTCTAATACTTGATTTTAAGCCATATTTTCAACAAGCGCCGCGCACATAGCCGCAATTCCGTCCCCTTTTCCTATAACTCCGAGTCTTTCCGTTGTGGTAGCCTTTACGTTTACTGCGGAAGCATCTATATTTAAGGCTTTGGCAATGTTTATTTCCATCTCTTTTTTATAAGATGAAAGCTTCGGTTTTTCCGCAAATATGGTGGCGTCTATATTAACTATCTTAAAATTTTTTTCTTTTATTATCTTATAGGTTTTTTCTAAAAGTTTTATGCTGAAAATATTTTTATATTCGGAAGAGGAATCGGGAAATTGTTCGCCTATATCTTTTTCGCCGCAAGCTCCCAAAACGGCGTCTATTACGGCATGAATCAAAACGTCCGCATCCGAATGCCCTATAAGCCCTTTTTCAAAAGGAATTGTTACTCCTCCCAGAATTAGTTTTCTGTCAAAAATAAGTCTGTGTATGTCGTAGCCGGAGCCTATTCTCACATTTATTCCCCTATTAAATTTTGATTTATAACTTCGTAGTTTGCCCGTTTTGGGCGTTGATTTTTTTTTTTAATCCTCGAAATACTACATGTATTCTTGCGGTTTAAAAAAAAAATCGCCTTCAAAACGAACAAACTACTTTGTTATCCTGCGAAATTTTGTCGTTATTTTTTGTATCTAATTTTAGGTTATGGAACTTTCCTCTGTTTATAATTTAATAAAGGGATTTCTCCTCGCTTCGTTCGTCGAAATGACAAGCAAAAATAAAATTCGTCAACATAAAACGGCAAAAACAAGAAGCCTGCCTTGTCAAGCGGAGCGATAAATCCCGTAATTATATGGCAAAATCTTCTTTCCCTTTATTATTTATTTACGCTTTTTCGTCTCATATAAATAAAACCGGCAAGCGCGCATAAAGCCGCGCTTATTCCTATAATTTGAGATATTGAAACATAGTTAAAAAAAACATGCCCTCTATAATCTCCCCTGAACATTTCCACTATAGAGCGGGTTATTCCATAAAGAAAAATATAGATTAAAAATATTTCTCCGGTAAATTTTTTATATTTTCTTATTAAAAGCAGTATGATGAAAATAATAAGATTATTCAAAGCGGAATATAGCTGAGTCGGGTGCAAATGAACATGAGCGGGCGCTAATGTATCTGCGTTTGTAAAAACTATGCTCCATGGCAGCTCGCATTCCCTGCCGTAGCAGCAGCCCGCAAAAAAACAGCCGATTCTTCCGAAAAAATGCCCTAATGCAAGCCCCGGCGCCATAATATCCATAGTTTTTAAAACGGACATTTTATGTTTTTTAAGATAGATTATCGTAGTAAGAAAAGCGGCTATAAAACCGCCGTAAAATGTAAGCCCGCCGTTCCATATTTTAAACATTTCAAGCGGATGTGCAATGTATGCCTTGAAATCGGTCATAATATAAAAGATTCTTGCTCCGATTATTCCTGATATAATTATGTAAAACGCTAAATCTCCCATTTTTTCGGGCGATTCGCCATAGCGGGCAGCCTCTTTTTTAATGAATATAAGCCCCATTAAAAAGGCTATTGCCATAAAAAAACCATAAGTATAAATTTTTATATTGAAAAAATTAAATAGGACAGGGTGCATAAGTTTTCCTCGCAAACCGGTTTGTTATCTAACAAAATTTTGTCGTTATTTTTTGTATCTAATTTTAGGTTATGGCGCTTTTCTCTGTTTATAATTTAATAAAGGGATTTCTCCTCTCTTTGCTCGTCGAAATGAGAAGCAAAAATAAATAAAACGGCAGTAATAAGAAGCCTGTTTTGTCAAGCGAAGCGAGAAATCCCTTGATTATTTCGGATAATAATTTTTTTTTGCCTGTTATCAGCGTTTAATAATGGTTAGTTAATAGAGAGCATAAGTGAAATTGTCAATTTTTTCTTTATAATTCCGCAAAAAATATAAATCTTTAAGAGAGCGGGTTGTTTATGTTTGCAAAAAATAAAACCGGCGTTTTAAAGCTTGACTTGATTATATTAGATAAGTAATTCTTTTTTAAAAATTTACGTCAAATAATAAATATTAAAATAATAGGAAATTATATTATGAAGTATGCGGATATAGAGTACTTGGCATATATAATAAAAAAAACAAAAGAAAACGGAACGGAACGCCCGATCTTTTTTTTGGGAGCCGGCGCATCGCAAACAGGAAATATCCCTTTATCCTCCGGTATTGTTAAGGATATATTAAGCAACTATTCGGATAACCCGCGTATTAAAAAACTGCCGGAAAAAGATAAAAATGATTATTTTAAAATTATGGCATGTTTAATGCCGGATGAAAGAAGTAATTTATTAAAAAAGTATGTTGATGACGCAAAGATTAACGTAACCCATATTTATTTGGCTCAACTTATGGCTAATGAATATGCGGATTATATTTTAACCGTAAATTTTGATAATTTAATGTTAAGAGCCCTTGCATTATTTAACGTATTTCCCCCGACTTATGATATGGCAATTTTAAAAGATTTAACTACAAGCAAATTGAAGGAAAAATCGGTTATTTATCTGCACGGGCAGCATCATGGAGTATGGCTGCTTAATACCAAAGAGGAGATGGAGAAGGTAAAAAAGACTGTTCCGCAAATATTAAGCAGAATTACGTTAGGAAGAACTTGGGTGTTTATAGGTTATAGCGGCAATGATCCTATTTTTGACTATATAGAAGAACTCGGAAGATTTGATAATGAGCTTTACTGGATAGCGTATAAGGATAATGAGCCGAGCGATAAGGTTAAAAAGTTTCTTGAAAAATCTAATACAAGCGCTTTTATGATAAAAGGTTATGACGCGGATTCTTTTATGTTGAAATTAAATGCGGAATTAGCAAAATTAGATAATCTGCCAACGCCGGATATTATAAATAAGCCTTTTAGTTCCGTTAAGGCAATGCTTGATAATATAGTGGATATTGAAGATGATGCCCATTATAAAGAGGTAAAGCAAAGATTGGAAATATCCAAAAAAAATGTTCAGGAAGCAATTATGCGGTTTGAAAAGGGCGAAGATAAAAAAGCTTCGGGAAAATCAAAGAAAAGTTTAAAAGCCGATTTATTGAAAAAGAAAATAATTAATTCATTGATTAAAGAGGATTATAATAAAGATAATATTGAAAAATTTGCAGGTATAGCCAAAGAGTTAGGCGATAAAAAGGTTAATGATATACTATCTTCATTGTATTACAACTGGGGGATTGATTTAGGGAGATTGGC
>JAOZTP010000112.1 GCA_029939135.1 Desulfobacterales bacterium | reverse complement strand
GATATTAAAGCAAACGAATTAAAAGATAGAACTTATAAAGCTTTTGAACGCGCCGGGTTAGTTGATAAGACGGATGAGGTCTTACAAGAGCCTTAGGCATGCCAATTCAACATGTAATTTAATATCAACCCGTTCAAAAAGGTTGAAAAGTGAGGTGTTCGCAGATGAATATAAATTATTTGGCTTCGTTAATAGCAGTTATTGTGTTGTTTCTGCTCGCTTATGTAGGCGTTGAAGCGGCGGGGCTTCGATATTTTTTCGGAGTTTTGCTCCCATATCTTGCAGTGATTATTTTTATTGTAGGATTTGTGAAAAAGATAGTGGGATGGGCAAAAACTCCCGTGCCGTTTCCTATTCCTACAACCTGCGGGCAACAGGAAACGTTAAGTTGGATTAAACCTGCAAAAATTGATAATCCGACTACCGGTTTCGGCGTTTTTGTAAGAATGCTTTTGGAAATATTATTCTTTAGATCCTTATTCAGAAATACTAAAATGGAATTAAGAGAAGGGGATAAACTGTCTTACGAATGGGAAAAATGGCTTTGGCTTTTTGCTTTGGCTTTTCATTATTCCTTTTTAACGGTTTTATTGCGCCATTTAAGATTCTTTTTAGAGCCTGTTCCCGGATGCGTTAAGTTTTTAGAAAGCATGGACGGTTTTTTACAAATAGGTTTGCCCGGCATTATGATATCTGGCATACTTCTTCTTGCCGCTCTTTTATTTCTTCTTTTAAGAAGAATTTTTATACCTCAAATAAGATACATATCGCTTGCATCCGATTATTTCCCGTTATTTTTAATTATGGGGATTGCTATAACCGGCATCTTAATGCGTTATTTCATTCGGGTTGACATAGCAGGCATAAAAGAGCTTACAATAGGTCTTGTAACGTTTCATCCTATAATTCCGGACGGCATAGGAGGGCTTTTTTACGTTCATCTTTTTTTTGTAAGCGTTTTTATAGCATATTTTCCTTTTAGCAAGCTTATGCATGCGGGCGGAATATTTATGAGTCCTACAAGAAATCTTACTACGAATACGCGGGCGACAAGACATATTAATCCATGGAATTATGACGTTAAAGTCCATACTTATGAAGAGTATGAAGATGAGTTCAGAGAAAAAATGATAGGAGCCGGGCTGCCGGTCGAAAAGGAGAGTTAAATGTCAGAGCCGAGACCTGATGAATTAATAAGAAAAATGGAGCACAAATCGCCTCAAAAAGGGTGGATGGATACTCCAGTAAACATTAGAAAAGGAATGTATTGCTACGCTTCAAATCCTAAAAGCGTAGAATATCTGGGACTTCCTAATGCGCGCGCTTGGAATCCGTTAGATGTTGACTGGAAGCTTCCTCCAGATTGGAAAGAGATCATCCATAAAGGATTTAGAGAACGCCTTGATAAATTTCGATCCTTTAAAATTTTTATGGACGTTTGCGTCAGATGCGGAGCATGCGCGGATAAATGCCATTTCTTTATAGGAACAGGCGATCCTAAAAACATGCCCGTATTAAGAGCGGAGCTTTTAAGATCTATTTATAGAAACGACTTTACCGTCGCCGGTAAAATTTTCGGAAAACTGGCAGGCGCAAGAGAAATGACAATAGACGTTTTAAAAGAGTGGTGGTATTACCTGTTTCAATGCACAGAATGCAGGCGTTGTTCCGTATTTTGTCCTTATGGAATAGATACAGCGGAAATTACCATTATGGGCAGAGAACTTCTTAATCTTTTAGGACTTAATATAGACTGGATAGCCACTCCTGTTGCAAACTGCTATAGAACCGGAAATCATCTCGGAATACAGCCGCATGCTTATAAAGATATGATTGATTTTTTTATAGAAGATATAGAAGAGGTTACCGGAGTAAAAGTAGATCCGTCTTTTAACCAAAAAGGAGCGGACATACTATTTATTACCCCTTCGGGAGACGTTTTTGCAGACCCTGGCACATATACGGCTATGGGCTATCTTATTTTATTCCATTACTTAAAAGAAATGGGGTTGAATGTTACATGGAGCACATATGCTTCCGAAGGAGGGAATTTCGGCTTTTTTACCTCTCACGAAACAATGAAACGCCTTAATAAAAAAATGTATGCGGAAGCAAAAAGACTCGGAGTAAAATGGATACTCGGAGGCGAATGCGGACACATGTGGCGGGTAGTAAATCAATATATGGATACAATGAACGGTCCTGCGGATTTTCTTGAAGTTCCGGTTTCTCCCATAACAGGCACAAGATTTGAAAATGCAAAATCTACCAAAATGGTTCATATAGCGGAATTTATGGCGGACCTTATAAAACATAAAAAACTGAACCTTGATCCTTCAAGAAACGATCATCTTAAAGTTACATATCATGATTCCTGCAATCCCGCGAGAGGCATGGGCATGCTTGAAGAGCCGAGATATGTAATGAAAAACGTATGCAATAATTTTTATGAAATGCCGCCTAATACCATAAGAGAACAGACATTTTGCTGCGGAAGCGGATCCGGTTTAAACGCCGGCGAAAACATGGAGCAAAGAATGGCGGGCGGATTTCCGAGGGCAAACGCGGTTAAACATGTTCATGAAAAATACGGAGTTAATATGCTTTCCTGCGTATGCGCCGTGGATAGAGCCGCATTGCCGCCGCTTATGGATTATTGGGTTCCAGAAGTAGGCGTTTGCGGTCTTACAGAGTTAGTCGCCAACGCTCTTGTTGTACCGGGCGAAGCCGAAAGAACTACGGACTTAAGAGGCGAAGAACTTCAGGTAAAGGAGGAGGAGGATAAAAATGTTTAATAAAAAGCTGGTTATCGCAGGCTTAATTATCTTCGTAGGCATTATTACTTTTCCGTTTTGGTTCAACCAGGCAAAAGTAATCGCTCCGCCTGAAGTTAAATTAACCGAGAGAGCAAAAGAGGCTAAAGAATGCGTTTTGCCGGATAAATTAAAAATGCGAGGCGAGCATATGCAGCTTCTTGACGTTTGGCGAGGTACGGTAGTTAGAGAAGGCAATAGAAAGTATGTAGGGACAAACGGAAAAGAGTATGAAATGAGTTTGTCCAATACATGTTTGGACTGCCATTCCAATAAAGCCGATTTTTGCGATAAATGTCATGAATACGCATCTGTGGATCCCTATTGCTGGGATTGTCATATTGATAATCCGAAGGAGACAAAATAATGAAACGCAATAGAAGAGAATTTTTAAAACTGGCGGGCATAACCGCCGCATCAGCATCCGTTATAGGCGTTACAAGCGGCTTAACTATTGCGGAGGCTTCCGGTTCCGGCGCGGCAAAGCCAGATACTACTATACTTGCAAAAAATAAAAAAGCGCTTACGGCGAAAAGATGGGGAATGGTAATAGATACCAGAAAACTGCAAACTGCATCGGATATAGAACCGCTTATTGCCGCATGTCATAAAATTCATAATGTTCCTGAAATGACAAATAAAAACCATGAAATAAAATGGGTATGGGAAGAGGAATTTAAGCATGTTTTTGCAGAGCAGGAGCATGAACTGGTAAATGAAAGACTCCGTCATCTTCCGTTTTTAGTTTTATGCAATCATTGCAAAAACCCTCCATGCGTCAAGGCTTGTCCTACGCAGGCTACCTTTCAGACAAAAGAAGGGATTGTAATGATGGATTTCCATAGATGCATAGGCTGTAGATTTTGTATGGCGGCATGTCCTTACGGATCAAGAAGCTTTAATTTCAAGGATCCTCGCCCATTTATAAAGGAAACAAATAAAGAGTTTCCTACGCGTATGAAAGGGGTTGTGGAAAAATGCAACTTTTGCGCCGAAAGACTTGCGGTAGGCAAACAGCCTGCATGCGTCGAAGCCTCCGAAGGAGCTATAGTATTCGGAGACCTTGACGATTCGCAGTCCGAAGTAAGAAAAGTTTTGAATGACAATTATACAATTCGCAGAAAGCCCGCTCTTGGAACGGGCGCTTCGATTTATTACATCGTATGAGGTGAATATGCTTGAATTGGCGTTAAAAGGAAGTAAAAAATTTTATGGCTGGCTTATCGCCCTGTTAGTTATGGCAGGGATAGGATTTGCCTTTTATGTATGGCAGTTTAATTTCGGGCTCGGCATAACCGGTATGAGCCGCGACGTATCTTGGGGATTTTATATCGCCCAGTTTACCTTTTTGGTAGGAGTCGCCGCCGGCGGAGTTATGGTCGTTTTGCCATATTATCTGCATAATTATAAAGCGTTCGGGAAAATTACCATTCTCGGAGAATTTTTAGCGGTTGCGTCCCTTACAATGTGTATGCTTTTTATAATAGTTGATTTGGGGCAGCCTGTGCGAATACTTAACGTATGGCTTCACCCGACTCCGCATTCCGTTCTTTTTTGGGATACTTTGGTGCTAAACGGCTACCTTTTATTAAACATAGTAGTAGGATGGAAAGTTCTTGAAGCCGAAAGAAACGGAGTTCATTATAAAAGCTGGCTCAAACCGTTAATCTACATATCAATACCTTTTGCAGTCAGTATCCATACGGTTACCGCATTTTTATATTGCGGACTTCCGGGTAGAGGATTTTGGATGACTGCAATATTAGCTCCGCGATTCCTTGCGTCCGCTTTTGCGGCGGGTCCCTCTTTATTAATACTTTTATGCCTTTTTGTCCGCAAAGCGACCAATTTTGATCCGGGTAGAGAGCAGATACAATCGCTTGCAAAAATAGTTGCATACGCAATCTGTTTAAACCTCTTCTTCTTTTTATGCGAGGTATTCGTAGCTTTATACAGCGGCATACCGGAACATATAGATCATATAAAATATCTATTCTACGGACTTCACGGACATGGTCTCCTTGTTCCTTGGATGTGGACTTCTATGGGCTTAATGGTCGTTGGAATAATTCTTTTGGTAAATCCCGGCACAAGACGCAACGAGGGCGTTCTTGCGGCGGCATGCGTTGCGGTTTTTACGGGAACATGGATAGATAAAGGGCTCGGAATGATATCTGGCGGATTTATACCCTCCCCATTACATCATGTAACCGAATATGCGCCTACATTTCCGGAAATTATGGTTACTCTCGGCGTTTATGCAATAGGCGCTATAGTTTTGACAATACTGTTTAAAATAGCCATATCCGTCAAAGAGGAGATAAACGGTTAATCCGTTTTTTTATCATAAAATTATTTAATTAATACGGGCAAATTCAATTGAGTTTGCCCGTATTTTTTTTGATAAATTTATTATCTTGCTTTCAAAATATACTTTAACCTCAAATTAATCCATTCTGCATTTTAGGAAATTTATAGTTTAATTTTTAACGTTATAATGTTAATAAAGTTTTTAAAGCAAACCTGTTTTTTTCTTTTATACTTTTCAATATGTTTAAGGATTAAATATAATGAATATAATATTAGATGATTTGAAAAGCCATCTATTGAACAATTACGGTAAATCTATAAAAGATATTATTTTATTCGGATCTAATGTATCAGGCAATCCGAATAAATATTCCGATTATGATATTTTGATAATATTGAATAATGATTATTCGGGAAAAGATGAAAATAGAATTTTAGACTTATGTTATGATATTAATTTAAAGCATAATATCTTATTAGACGTCCATTTATTATCTGAAAGCGAGTTGAGCTCTATCAGAGGGAATCAGCCAGTTTTTGTTAACGCCTTAAAACATGGAATGTACGCATGACGATTAGTAATCAGGATAAAGAAAGTTTGATTAAGCATCGGTTGGTTCAAGCCGAAGAAACAATAGAGGATGTTCGATTACTTATTAAAAATAATAGATTTCGCTCGGCAGTTAATAGGATTTATTATGGAATGTTCTATTCATTATTAGCATTAGGCTTGGATAGCCAATTCAATACTTCAAAACATGCCCAGCTTATCGGATGGTTTAATAAACAGTTTATACATGAGGGATTATTGGATGCGAAATATGGCAGAATAATCAATAAAGCCTTTAATCGAAGAAATAAAGGAGATTATGATGCCTATGTTAAATTTGAGAAAGAAATTGTAGTTGAAATGTTTAATGAAATGAAGGAGTTTATTGCTGCTATCAAAAGAATAATAGAAATCAATGAATATTAATATGCATCGAAAATGAAACTTCGTATAATAATTTTGAAAAAAATATAGATTAATATGCCGATAAAAGAGACTAGTTCAAAGGAAGAATATTTGTTTACTGAATATCGTAGGGGAACTTCGTTATTAGGAGTAAAAGATACCGGAAATCCAATTGCGTTAGGATTGGCATTAGCTCCTGTTACATTTGGTCTTTCACTAGTCGCAGGTTTAACAGAAAGCTCGGAACGTAAAAAGATAAATAAAGAAAGATTCGATAAAACGTATGAAAGACAATGTGTTGGTGAAATTGTTGAAAGGAATCAATTTAACTTCGCTTCCGTTATTAAGGAGACAAATATAAAGCAAAAAGATTATAGTTTTGATTTTATATGTCCTTATTGTAATAGAATTATTCAATCTTTCTCAAGAGACTCTAATATTACTTTTTTTGAAATTTATTCGGAAAATTGTAGTAATGTTAATAAACAATTTTATTGGTATATTGAAAAACCAAACACTCTTGTAGTCTTAACATCATATAGATATGGGGAATGGGCTTTGAAAGAAAATTAATAACCGATTGAATATAGACACGTTGTAACTATCAGTT
>JAOZTP010000111.1 GCA_029939135.1 Desulfobacterales bacterium | reverse complement strand
CGACGCTAACATTACCTTTAAAGTAAGCGACGACGCAGGTCTCTTTAGCGTTGATGCCAATACAATTACCATTGACGTTACAAACATTGCGCCTACTTCAACCAATGAAACCGTTACCACTGCAATTCAGACGACATATACTTTTGACGGTACAGAATTTACCTTTGACGACGAGAACGACCCCATACACAACGCCGTTAACCAAGTAAACATAACAAACATTGCAGGAAACGGCGCTTTTACATATGACGACGACGCCAATGCAGGCACCGCCGATATTACATTAACTGCCGGTATAATAGACGCTGCTATTTTAGATACTATCAAATATACTCCAAGCGCCCAACACGCCGGCAATAACGACGCTAACATTACCTTTAAAGTAAGCGACGACGCAGGTCTCTTTAGCGTTGATGCCAATACAATTACCATTGACGTAGTTAACCAACAGCCCGAATCCGCAGACAAAACCATTCTCATACTTCCCGGCGCAAACTATAAGTTTAGCAACGATGATTTTACTTTTACGGACGCTGATACCGTCCATGACGCCGTCCAAAATATAAAAGTAACCTCTTTTACGGGAGACGGAACTTTAACATACGACTCTGGCGCTTTTTTAAATACCGAAATGACGTCCGCTGATTTGACAAAGCTACAATATACTCCCAACGGCGAAAACACATCCTCCTTCAACTTTCAAGTTAGCGATGAAGCCGGTTTATATAGCGAAGATTTTATAATAACAATAAATGTGGGAAACAATCCGCCAGAATCTCAAAATAAAACCGTATCCGTTAAAATTGACAACGCCTATAACTTTGCAGATACGGACTTCCACTTCCAAGACCCTGATGCTCCGCATACGGACCTTAATAATATTATAATAGATTCTTTTACGGGAGACGGAACTTTAACATACGACTCTGGCGCTTTTTCAAATACCGAAATTGCAGCCGAAAATATATCGCCAAATCTGGTATATACTCCGGCAGAAGACAAATACGGGGATAATATCGCCTCTTTCACCTTTAAAGTCAGCGATGATTTTAACCTTTACAGCAATTCAACCTATACAATAACCATAAATGTAACAAACACTGCGCCTACTTCAGCCGATAAAACCATTACTACTCAAATCGATACCAACAACAACTTTACATGCAACGAATTTACATTTGCAGACGACGATACCAACCACGACATACTTAACAAAGTAAAAGTAACAGCAGTATCAGGCGAAGGAACCTTTGCTTACAACGGATCGGCAATCACAGGAGAAATCGACATTGACAAAGCCGACTTATGCAAACTATCTTATACCCCGAATCTGATGCATGCAGGAACCGATATCGCTACCCTTAACTTTAAAGTAAGCGACGAAGCAGGACTATTCAGCGCTACTACTTACGACCTTAACGTAAGCGTTACAAACGCTCCGCCCACTTCGGACAATAAAGACATATCCGTTCAAATTGACCAAAACTATACTTTTGCAGAAGCAGACTTTGACTTTGCAGACCCTGACACTAACCATACCGATCTTAACCAAGCGGAAATAATCGGAACCGCAGGAGAAGGAACCTTTACTTACAACGGATCGACTTTAAATAACGGAACTCTCATTGATGCGGATAGCTTAAACAAAATAGTTTATACTCCAGATACTCTACATGACGGAATAGACGTAGCTACCCTTACATTTAAAGTAAGCGATGACGCCGATCTATTCAGCATGACCGTTTATAACATTACCATTGACGTTATAAACGATCCGCCTATTTCAGCCGATAAAAATATAGTATTGCTTATAGGCGATACTTACACCTTTAAAAAACCGAATTTTCAATTTATAGACCCTGATACCGTCCATAACGTTATTAACCAGATTGATATAATCAGCTTGGCAGGAGAGGGCGAATTTAAATATGAGAATTCGCCTTTATCAACCGGAATATTTGACCCTGCAGATATAAACACAATGACTTATATTCCGAGTCCTGATACATTGGGCGACAATATTGCAACCCTTACATTTAAAGTAAGCGACATTCTCGGACGCTTTAGCGCGCGCGCCTATAACATTACCATTGATGTAGTAGAAAAGCTTCCTATTCCGGATTATGTTCCAATCGAAGTTCCGAACGACACTGTTGCGGCTAACCTTACCGATCCTCAAGCAAGAAATCCAAAAACGGGAATCATTCCTGATATGATAGTAAAACCGCCGGAACTTCCGATAGTAGAACCTCTGAATATATCTTTTAATAACGATGGGTTATCATGGATAAGCCCGCAAGTAATGAACGACATAGATCTTCGCGCTACAGTGGAATTGTCTGAAAATAAAATGAATTCATTAAATTTTACAAACGATAGTATAAACTTTGCAAATACATTAAGCGCTTCCGTAGAATATAATGAAATTTCTATGAACACGACCAGTTTTTTTGACGGAACCTCCGAAACAGATATTTTCTCTATTTCCTCTTATAAAAATTTATATCAAAACAATACCGAAAATTCTCTTACAAACGAAGTCAAAACAAATATGCAGGATTTTTTTACGCCTCAAGTAGAAGAATATAAAAATAATAATAACAATAATCAAATTATCCCTGAAGGCGATTATCTGTTAGCTTTAAGCAAAATTTCTATTGACAATTCGGCAATTTCGGATATGTCTGAAACAAATAGAAATGTTTCCGATTATACCGATATCGGAGACTATTATTTTGATATTTCAAACAATGCCGATTATATAAATTTAAAAGCGGATATAAATTATAATGGCAATGAAATGACATTTTTCGACTCGATCGCTCCTGATAAGCTGGACGATGCGATTATGGACGATGAATTTATGATTATACAGGCGCAAATGATGAAAAAACAGGAAAGTCTATTTAATAATTTCAAAAAAATCGACAAACCTAATTAAAAATGCTTTTTTTGCCGCGTTATTTTAAAGAGCGCAGGGAGAAAAAAATTTATAAAATAGAATAGTTTCCGTTATAAAAATGTTAGATAATATTTTTATAACGGAAATAAATATAAACAAAAAAAAAGGGGGTCAAATAAAAAACGGCAAATAAAAAAGATGAAAGATGTTAAAAATAAAGGAAAAAATCTTAAACATAACAGGGCGCTAAAGATAAGCAGTATCCAAAAAAAAAATTGCGCCAAACAGAAATATAAATTTTCATGAGGAGGTTTAATGAAAAAGATAATAAGTAGAATCGGAATTAAGACTGTAATTCTATTGGCTGTATCTTGTTTTATGCTTTCGGCTTGCGCTATCGATTATAAACCGAATTTTGCAAAAGACCGCCAAGCCGCACTTAAAGAGGACAAGGCGTTGCTTAGCAAAATGCTTGACGTAAAACAGAACCAACCCTTAACATTAGACGAAGCTATTAAAATAAGCATAAATAATAATCTTGAGCTTCGAGTAAACAGAATTTTAAAAGATGCGGAAGATGAGAAAGTTCTGTCCGAAAAATTAAAAATGCTGCCTATGCTTAATATAGAAGGAGACATTGTTAGGCGAAGCGAATATGATATATCCTATTATAAATATGTTGATCTTGATACAATGGAACCGTACGGGCAAATAAAGAGTCCTCAAGACGACGGCTCCGCAAAAAAGCTTACCGCTTCCGACGACAAAGAGATATTTTCCGGCAACATAAAACTTTCTTGGAATGTTTTGGATTTCGGACTTACCTATATCAAAGCAAAACAGAAAGCCATAGGCGCGGTTATCAAAGATATAGAAACCAATCGCCAAACCCAAAGACTTACCGCAAAAGTATTCTCCGCTTATTGGAAAGCCGTTATAGCGGACAAAAATCTGGAACGAATTCCAAAAGTGGAACAAATGCTTAGCGAATACAAAAGCGTAATTCAAAAAGCGGTTAACGAAAAAAGAGTTTCGCCCATAGCTTTAAAAGAGGCGGAAAACAAAATTATTGAGCTTTCCATAAAAACAACTCAAATACAGGCTCAATTGGAAGCCGCAAGAATAGAACTTGCCCAACTTATGGGGATTAGCCCTGCTATAGGCTTCAAACTTGCCGACGCGGACGTAGAATGCTTTGCAACAAATCTTCCGGAACCTAAAAGCTTAAATATTAACGAACTGGAAGACACCGCTTTAACAAATCGTCCCGAACTATTTGCTACGGATCTTGAACTGAGCATCCAAAAACAAGAAGCAAAAGCTCTGCTTTTAAGAATGCTTCCTAGTCTCAGATTCGATGCGGTTCAACTTTATAATTCAAACGATTTTCTTGTTAATAACTCTTGGAATACAGTCGGAGCAAACCTTGCATGGAATATATTCGGACTTCCCGCCAAATATTATGCAAAAAAAGCCCAAAATAAAAACATAGCCGCGGCTCAGACAAAAAGAATCGAACTTACAGCCGCAATTATGACGCAATTGCGTCTTGCTTTACACGATTTTGCAATTAAAAAGAAAAGCTTCAACTATTTTAACGATTTTTATACAAATCATGAAGATATAGTAAGAATAGGCGCGGAATATCATAAAGCGGGCATGTTATGCGATGCGGATATGGTAGAGCGTTCCATAGAAAGATTTACCGCAAAACTCGGAAGAGACGAAGCTTTGGCTCATATGCTCGATTCATTCGCCACTCTCGCTGTTACTCTCGGCATAGATTATGACAAATGGAGCGGTTTCTATAATAATAAAAACTGCGGAGCTCCTGTAGCGGTTAAAAAAGAAACAACCAAAACCGTATATATATACTTTGATTTCGGAAAAGCGGATCTTAAAACCAGATATTATCCTATATTAGACAAAGTAGTATCTCAAATACAACAGGATGCCGCCTTAAAAATAAAGATTCAAGGATACACCGGAGATATAAGAAAAGGGGTTAATAAAGAGAAATACGAAAAATATAATGTGGATCTTTCTAAAAAACGTTCTGCAGTTATAAAAAAATACCTCGTTTCCAAAGGCTTAAACTCCGAGAGAATAACAGCCGCATGGCACGGTTCTAAAGATCCTGCCTCCAAAAAACATTTGAAAAATCGAAGAGTCGAGCTTATAATAGAATAGGTTAATTCTAACAAGGAGGTACTAATGATGTTAGAACATATCTTTAAATTGGAAAACCGAATTATGCTAAACGCGGTAAGCCCTGTTCCTGAAATACTTGTAATTTCCGAAGGAGTGGATGATTACGCTGATCTTGCCGCCGCGGCAGAGAATGTTGAAGTTATAACCTATGATCCGAATACAGACAATCTTACCGATCTGCTGCAAGAGATCGGAGACGCTTCCGACGGTTCTATTGACGGCATAGGTTTTGCTACTCACGGCGACGATAGCGGAGGCATACGGCTTACGGCGGAAGAAACCGTAACCGCAGAATCTCTAAATACGGATGCGGAGCAGCAAGCTTTTTTTAACGGGCTTGCGGATTTAATGGCGGAAAACGGACGCATAGATTTTCTTGCCTGCAGCGTATCCGACGCCGTTGAAACAAGCATAGAAAATTTTGTAGGAAAAGGAATAAACGTTGCCATATCCGACGATATAACAGGCGCTTCAGGAGACTGGATACTTGAATCGGACGGCATAGATTTAACCGGCGCAAACGGATATTTTGATGCGAACGCCCTTGAAGCTTTTACCGGCAGCATGAACACGAACACAACAACCGTAACAACAGGCGGCGGACCAACAACAACACTAACTTATGTAGATGCGGATTCTAAAGCGGATGCAATAGTGATAGATCTGTCTGCGGATCCAAGCGCTTCCAGAGTCGTAACTTTTCATAACAACGCAAGCACCCACGAGCGCATACATATAAGCACCACTGCTGTCGGCGATCCGGCTGGAACGCTGTTTTTATATTCGGGACGTTTGAATGGCGTAACCGCATGGGATCAGATAGTTAATCCGGCCACTATATTTACTCCGGGAACAGCGGCAACAACCGGAACATTTAATTATACAGGAGCCGCAGGCGACGGAACTATTTTAACGGATAACGCTGCTACAGTTGAAACCGAATCAATTGCCATATCAGCTATAAACGGCGTTATAGAGGGAACAACATATACGGCTCCTACTGCAGGAGGCTTTTACGCTATTTATATTGATTTTGACTCGAATAACAACTTAGTCACTCCGGACAGAAATGCCATTATCGTTGTGCAGGTTATACCTTATGTGGCGCCGGTAGCGCCATTTGAAATTCCGGATCATATTCCGTTGGACATATTAGCGCCAGACACGACCGCGGCGGATCTTACACAGATGCAGCTATCTTATAACCCTCTTGACGTATTGGGTCCCCAGCTGCCGATAGTAGAACCCCTTGAGATATATCAAGGAAGCGAGTTTGTTTCTATGGAGGTAGCCTCTCTCGTTAGCATTAGCGAACAGGATATGGACAGCTCTTCCTTTGCAGAAGGAACTGCGGCGGCTCCTTCAAAGCTTGCCTCTTCCATAAACTATGGCGAGCTAACTATGAGCGTTCCGAACTTTTTAACCAATACGGAAATTGATTCCGTTATATACTTAAACGCTTATCAAGAAGCGGCAAAAGTATATGGAGAACCTACCGAGGCGGACATCAATAAACTTGGGTATTATCCGGCTCAATGGGAAATAATGGAATCGGACGGTTCCGGCTATTATATCAAGATAGAGGATAATATATACTATATTAATCTGAAATCTCCGGTAGAATGCTGCGGAACAAAAGTAGCAGATTTTACGGACGGACTCT
>JAOZTP010000110.1 GCA_029939135.1 Desulfobacterales bacterium | reverse complement strand
TTTAAAGGGAATATGAATTTAACCGGCTATATAGGCAGAAAAACCATAGGAATATCGGAGCATATTATTGGAATGCATGCTCTTATATTTTTAATGTTTAAATTTGCTTTTAAAAGGTTTGACGCCGAAGATAAAAAAAATGCAAGAAAAGAGACGGCAAACCAGATATATCATACGGCAGTAGGCGGCTTGCCTATTATATTAAGCGCTTCTCTTATTTTCGGCGGCGCTTTGGTTTTTCAATTTATTCAAATATCCCATCAATACGATATAGGCAATCTTGCCATTCTTCTTATATGTCGCGAGTTAGGTCCTATCATGACCGCATTTATAATAATTATGAGATCCGCCGCCTCTATGACCCTTGAAATAACATATTTAAACGGTTTGGGAAGATTTAACTCTATTATCAAAGCAAAAAAAAATCCGTTTGCTTTGATATGTTTTCCGAAGTTTGCGGGTATGACAATATCTTTTATATGCCTTACGATTATATTGAACATGATTGCAATAGTAGGAAGTTATATAGTTATACTAACCCTTACGGAAACCCAATCAAATGACTTTTTATCGCAAATAGCCGCCTCTTTTACCTTAAACGATATTATAGTAGCCTTTGTAAAACCGGTATGTTTCGGCATGGCTACGGCTACAATCTGCATATTTCGAGGTTTTAAAAATCATAAACGTAGAAACCGAATATTTGCAAACGCATCAGGTTCGGCGGTAGAATCTTTTTTTTATTGCATAATAATAAATATTGTAATCTCCATAAATTATTATATATAATATGTCCTGTCCCGATTTTAGACGCAAAAAAGAATGATTTGAATCGGGCAAAGGAGACAATAAAGAGATTTCTCCTTTTGATTTCAAATAAAAGACTTCTTATTTTGACAGGCATTTTTTGCCGCTTAACGTCAAAAAAAGAAAGTTATGATAAATCTCATAAAATAGGGCGGGTTACGGGTAAAATATGAAAAAAAAAATTACGATGTTTATATGCGTCAATCTTATTAACGAAAAAAGAAGCGCAATTTTACAGGATGCCTGCCAAAAAGCGGATTTGAAAATCATTAAAATTCCCTGCTCTGGCATGATAAAAAAGGTGTTTTTGATTAGAGCGTTTGAAGCCGATGCCGATATTGTGGCTGCCTTAGGCTGCGAACAGGATAAATGCCGTTATATGCAAGGGAGCATAAGAGCGGAAAAAAGGGTAATAAGAACAAAAAAAATATTGGACGAAATAGATATTGAAAGTAACAGGCTTGTTTTTTTTAATATCTCTTCGGATGATAATAAAGAGTTTAGCAAAACAATAGAAAAAATATTAACGGAGAGATTATGATAGTCGGAGAGCAAAAGCCTGTAAAAGAGATAAAAAATTATTTGGAACCGTATAAAAAAGTTTTGATATTAGGCTGTGGAACCTGCGTAAAAACCTGCTTTACCGGGGGGGAAGAGGAGGTTAGCGAACTTGCTTCCGCTTTGCGCCTCGCCTTTAAAAAACAGGGAAAAAAAATAGAAATAGAGGAGCTTACAATAGAGCGTCAATGCGAGGACGAATTTATAATGCAAAGCGCTCAAGCCGCAAAACGCAACGAGGCTATTTTAACGCTCGGATGCGGAGCCGGAGCGCAATCAATAGCAAGACGCTTTAACGCTATGCCGATTTTTCCCGGAGTAAATACAACATTTATGGGAACTCTCGAAACTCAGGGGGTTTTTACCGAAGAATGCTCCGGTTGCGGAAACTGCGAGCTTGCCTATTTCGGCGGGATATGCCCGATAACTCGTTGCTCCAAAAAACTTATGAACGGTCCATGCGGCGGATCGTCCGACGGAAAATGCGAAGTAAATAAAGATATAGACTGCGCTTGGCATCTGATTATAGAAAAGTTAGAAGCGTTAGGCGAACTTGAAAGCTTAAACCGATATGTTCCTCCAAAAGACTGGCGTTCGGCAAGCGGAAGCGGACCCAGAAAACTTATAAGGGAAGATCAGATCATATAGGATAACAAAATTTAATCGCAAAAAAAACAATCCGTAGAGACGTTGCATGCGACCTCTCTACTTTAACAAAAACTTCATCAATTTAAACGGCATAATTTTTTAACAAACGGAGAAACTTACAATGTGGGTAAAAATGAAAAAAATAAAATTATTATTAATACTAATTTTAAGCGCTTTTACTATCAATTTAAATACGTTTGCATCCGATTTTAATTTTTACGGAAACATTATCTTTAATACGACAAGCGAGAAATTATCAGACGAAATTACAAGTAGCGGCAAAAGCGATCGAGATTTGCAATGGGGACTCTCCTCAAGCAGCAGAATCGGCGCGAAAATAAGCCTGTCCGATCAAATAACCGCCCTTTTCGAGATTGGAGCGAGCGATCCGCTTACAATAAGACATTTTTACGGGATATACGATTTTAAAGCCGGAAAAATTCTTATAGGTCAAACAGATAATCCTATAAGCGAATTTGCCGCATACAGCTCGCAAGTAGGGTTCGACGGAGACGGGCTTGGAACTTACGGCGGATTAGACGGAGGTAGAAACGAAATGATTAAATTTATATTTAATCATTTACAAATTGCCTTCATAGAACCGGTTGCCATTGCAACAGGCGTAAATCCTGACGATACGGAACTTTTTGACATTAAAATTCCGCAAATATCAGCCGCATATAACCTTCAATATCAAAATATTAATTTTGACGCCGTAGGAAACTATCAAAATTACGAAGAGGAAAGCGCGGCTACAGGACAAAACTATGACATAGCTTCCTATGCGATCAAATTCGGAATAAAAGGAGAATTCGGGCAATTTATGTTAGGAGCTACCTACGGCTGGGGGCAAAATGTAGATAATATGGGAATTACGGCGGCTACCTATTATTCCGAAGGCGAGCCTGCAACCCCCGGAGCTCTGTTTAATAACGGACATATCGACAATATAGATACCAAAGCATATACCATCGTAGCGGGATATAAAATAAATGATGCGATAGCAATAGAAGCCGGGTACGGCAATAACAGAAACAAGCTTAATGATTCGGAAAATAAAGCATGGTCGTACTATTTACAGTCCGAAATCAAAATAGCCGAAGGCTTTATAATTACGCCGGAAATAGGAAAGGCGGACTACGAAACCTCAAACGGCGTTGACGAAGGGGAAATAGATTATATTACCGTAAAATGGCAGTTTAATTTTTAAAAAAAATAAATAAGGAACGTCTGCCGTATGACAGAGAAATACCATGTTCCCGTTAAAATTACGCCTCCGCGATTCAAACCTATAGGCAAACATGCGATTATAGAGTTTCGGGAAGATTGCGCGGGAAGCTGTAAAAAATGCGTAAAGAAAAACTGCATTTATAACAACTTTAGCGATAACAGAAAACATATATCCGCTATGGAAGAGCCAGAATATCTTTATACCTGCTCCGGATGTTTCAGGTGCGTTCAGGAATGCACGAAAGGAATATTTTCAAGAGTAATAAACCCGGAATACAGAGCGCTCGGAGACGATTATTGGAGAGCGGACATAATTATAAGATTATGGTATCAGGCTCATACGGGAAACATACCGGTATCCGGTTCCGGGTATGGCGGACCATTTACGGGAGAAGGATTCGATTCCATATGGACAGACATGTCCGAAATAGTCCGCCCTACAAGAGACGGCATACACGGACGCGAATATATAAATACATGCTTCGAACTTTCCGAAAGATTTAAAGGGCTCAGTTTTAATGATGACATGACCCTTGCAAAAAAACCGCGTAAAATATTGGAAGTTCCGCTCCCCTTGCTGTTAGAACTTCCGAAAAAACTTATAATCAACAAACATATAATCCTTGCCGCCGCAAAAGCCGCATCTTTGTTAAAAACCTTTTTTTTAATAGACGGTAAAAATTATACTCCGAACCTTTCCGAATATAAAGACAACCTTATACCATGCCTTAAAACAGAGGAATTAAAAAAGTATAAAAACCTTATCCTCGAAAGCAAAGCCATTTCAATAGAATATTCGGATACCGAAGATATAATCGGCGCAGTTTCCGGCGTTCGTTCTTTTGCTCCGAATAAAACGGTAATAATCAAAGCTCCTCTTAATAGAAACGCCGATAAAATCGCTTCGGAACTGGCGAGTAAAGATGTCGATACAATATACTTCTACGCGGACGATCATGGAAAAGAGCTTAATAGAAAAAATCCGCTTTTCTTAAAAGATAGCATAAACAAAATTCATAACAGACTTGTATCCGATCTTACAAGACAGAACATAAACATAGTATTTTCAGGCGGAATAGCTATGGCGGAACATGTGGCAAAAGCGGTTATATTCGGAGCGGACGCCGTAGCGGCAGACATTCCGATAATGCTTGCTATGGAATGCAGACTCTGCAAAAAATGCGCAAAAAACGGCGGTTGCCCTGTTAAATTAGACGAAGAATTTGACGCCGACTGGGGAGCCGCAAGAATAGCGAACCTTTTCGGCGCTTGGCATGGACAGCTTCTCGAGGTAATGGGAGCAATGGGCATAAGAGAAGCGAGAAGACTCCGCGGAGAAATAGGGCGTTCCATCCGTTTTGAAAATTTAGAAAAGGATATTTTCGAACCTATTTTTAAAAGGCGAAGCGTATAATTATGAGAAAACAAGATAAAATAAATTTGCCGAAAACCGTAGAAACTCCGTCCCGTTTTAAAAATTCCATAAGCAAATACATTATAAGAAGAAATTCAAAATGCGCGGCATGCGGACTTTGCGCAAAGCTTTGTCCTTACGGAGTTCATATCAAACATGATAATTACGCAAAAACAATACGCCCTAAAGAGCATAAATGTATAGGGTTTAAATGCAAAACAAACAATTTTTTCTGCATAGATAACTGCCCGCAAAATGCGCTTACTCTAAAAGAAAATCCCGCATTGGAAACGCTCGGAGATTACAGATGGACTCCCGAAATGCTTATAGCCCATTGGGAAATGGCGGAAACAGGAAACCTTCCCATAGTTGATCTTGAATACAGTTTGGGAAATTCCGGAGGCGGTTTTGATAAAATCCGGTTTAAAATTCCGGAAAAACAAAACCGCATTAATATTGCGGACAACATTATAGACATGTCCGTATCTCTTAACAGATCCGGAGACAACAGAATAAAAAAGGTTATTTCAATACCTTGCTACGGAGGCGGAATGTCTTTCGGCTCTACCGCATTATCCGTTTTAACCGGAAGAGCAAAAGCCGCGCATGCTTTAAACACTCTTACATGCACGGGCGAAGGAGGTTATCCCGAAGAATTTTTGCCCTATAAAGATCATGTTATTACCCAAGTTGCAACCGGACTTTTCGGAGTTCGAGAAGATACCATACTTAACGCTCCCATAGTTGAACTCAAATATGCGCAGGGAGCAAAACCAGGACTTGGCGGACATCTTTTGGGAGATAAAGTTACAAAAGAGGTGGCGGCGTTAAGAGAAACCGTAGTGGGAAACTCCTTATTTTCTCCGTTTCCGTTTCATAGCGTATATTCGGTTGAAGATCATAAGAAACATGTCGATTGGATAAAAGAGATAAATCCCTCCTGCCTTATATCCGTAAAAGTTTCCACCCCCATAGACGTAGAAATGGTCGCAATAGGCAGCTATTATGCCGGCGCCCATATTATACACATAGACGGCTCTTACGGAGGCACTGGGGCAGCGCCTGATATAGCAAAAAAAAATATTGCAATGCCTATTGAGTATGCAATTCCTAAAGTTCATCGTTTTTTAACAGCGGAAGGGGTAAGAGATAAAATAACCGTTATAGCAAGCGGGGGAATCAGAAACGCTTTAGACGTTGCAAAAGCTATAGCTTTGGGAGCGGACGGGGTAGTAATAGGAACCGCCGAGTTGGTTGCGTTAGACTGTATTAGATGCACAAATTGCGAAAGCGGCAGAGGCTGCGCGAGAGGCATAGCCACTACGGACATAGAACTTAGGGATATGATAGAAGAAAAATATGTAATGCGCCGAATAATAAACATGTACATGGCATGGCGCAAACAATGGAGCGAACTTTTAAGAACCTACGGGTTAAAAAGCATAAAAGAGCTTGTGGGCAGAACCGATCTGCTTGTTAATCTTGATTATCTTGACGAAAAAGAGAAAAGCAAATATAAGCCCGCTCCGAATTTTGAAATGATACGATAATGCGTCAAAATGAAAGCTAACATAATAAAATATAGCGCCTCCCTTTATTTAATCGAACTGCCTGTTAATCTTGCAGGATTTAACAACTTTATAGGAGCTTGGGTTTATAAAGGAGAAAAGGCCATCCTCGTCGATCCGGGACCTGCGTCAACCGTAAAACCTCTTTGTAAAGCGCTTCAAAAAATAAAAATCATTCCAGATTATATACTTCTTACCCACATCCATATAGATCATTCCGGAAGCATAGGGGATATTTCCAAAATATTTAATAAAACTCCTATAGTATGCCATAGCTCGGCTTTTCAACATCTTATAAATCCAAACGCCCTTTGGAAAGGCTCCGTAGCCATTTTAAAAGAAAAAGCTTACGCTTACGGAAAGGTAAAACCCGTTAATAAAAATTTGCTTATAAAAGCCGAAAATTTTTCGGAAGGAAAGATAAAAACAATAGAAACTCCAGGGCATTCGGCTCATAGCGTAAGCTTTATAATAGACGAACATCTTTTTGCAGGGGAAGCCTGCGGAGTTCATTTTAAAGAAAAAAATAATCGAGAATATTTAAGACCCGCCAC
>JAOZTP010000109.1 GCA_029939135.1 Desulfobacterales bacterium | reverse complement strand
TTGATGACGACCCGAATTCCCGTTTATATAAAACAGGAGATTTGGCAAAATGGCTTCCGGACGGCAACATAGAGTTTTTGGGAAGAATCGATCATCAGGTAAAAATAAGAGGCTTTAGAATTGAACTCGGAGAAATCGAATCGGCGCTGTTAAGCCATCCTGCCGTTAAAGAGACTGTGGTTGTTGCAATAGAAAGTATGGCAGGCGCTAAACAACTTGCGGCTTATATCATAACCAAAAAGCAGACGGATAAAAATTCCGAAAAAAATATTTCCGAACTTAGAAGCTTTTTAAAAGCAAAACTTCCGGATTACATGATACCCGCATTTTTCGTATTTATAGACGCGTTTCCCTTGACGCCCAACGGCAAAATAGACAGAAAAGCTTTGCCCGCTCCGGATCTGGAACTTATGCGGGAGCATAAATTTGTTGCGCCGAGAAATAAGACGGAAGAGATTGTTGCCGAAATTTGGAAGAAGATATTGAATATAGAAAAAATCGGTATGTATGATAATTTTTTCGAGATGGGCGGGCATTCTTTATTAATTACCCAAGTCATTTCTCAAGCGCGGGAAGCCTTGCAGGTAGAATTAGCTATTTATAATCTGTTTGATTATCCGACTATAGCCATGCTTGCTCAATATATTGAAACAGTTGATCGGCAGCCTGATTTACGGCAAACGCAGAATATCCAACCCGTTTCGCGCCAACAGAACTTGCCCTTATCCTCTTTTCAAGAACAAATCTGGTTTTTAGCTCAACTATATCCTAATATCCCGTTTTATAATGAATGCACAGTTATTAACATTACAGATAGAGCGTTTAATATAGCGACGATGGAACAAAGCCTTAATGAAATCATCAGAACGGCACGAAGCTTTGAGAACGGCTTTTACCATTGCGAACGGGCAGCCCCCGCGCAAAATATTATGCCGCCTCCAACGCTAAATCTGCGGATTTTTGATTTAAGAAAACTGCCGAATCAACAGCGGGAAGCAGAAGCCATACGTTTGGCAACCAAAGATGCCAAACGCGGCTTTGATCTTGCCGGCGATATTTTATTCCGAGCCTTTTTAGCGCGAATAGATGAAAGTCAATACAGCTTATACATAATCATGCATCACATTATTACGGATGGAATCTCCTTTAGTATTTTTCTAAAAGAATTAAGCGTTCTATACAAAGCTTTTTCCGCAGGCAAGCCTTCGCCATTGCAGGATATGCCCATCCAATACGCCGATTTTGCCTAACTGCAATTGCCTTATGATCATCCAAGACCTAAAATCCCTACTTTTCGAGGCTCCAAGCGGTATCTGGCGCTTTCCGAAAAGTTGACCGAAAATCTTAAAACGCTCGCTAAACAGGAAGGCGTTACTCTGTTTATGACTCTGTTGGCGGCATTTAAGACTCTGCTTTATCGTTATTCCGGACAAAATGATATTATAGTTGGAACTGTAGCCTCCGTTCGCAGCCGACCGGAATTTGAGCCGTTGATCGGATATCTGCTCAATACGCTGGCGTTACGCGCCGATTTGTCCGGCGAACCGACTTTTTTACAATTATTAAAGCGCGTGCGTAAAGTTACGGCGGACGCTTATGCTAATAATGACGTTCCCTTTAAAAAAGTGGCGGAAACTTTTATTACAGGGCGGCATCTCGGGCAAATGCCCTTCTCGCAAGTAGGATTTAATCTGGATCCGCCTATGCCTCCGATTGATTTACAATGGACTATAAAACAATATGAGATTGATAACGGCGCGGCAAAGATTGATCTGTTAATGGGGCTTGAGGAAAAACCCGAAGGGCTGACCGGTTACATAGAATACAACGCAGATTTATTTGAAGCCGCCACAATTGAACGGATTATTGAAAATTTTGAAGCATTGATAAAAAGCATTGTCGCAAACCCGCAACAGCCTATTTCGGAATTGCCTTTGCAAATAGAATCCGAGTCAACTTCAACCTATCCGCTATCGTCAAGCCAATGGCCTGTTTGGTGCGAGCAAACGCTTCGTCCTAATCAAGCTATGTTAAATATCGGCGGATACACGCGAATAAACGGACAAATCGATTCGGCTGTTTTTGAAAAAGCGCTTAATCGGGTAATTGCAGATAATGACGCGCTCCGCATTATTATTTGCAAAAAAAATAATCAACCAACGCAAAGATTTGCGGAAAATATTAGATTTAGATTAGATTTTCATGATTTTTCTCAAACAAAAAACGCCGGCAATAACGCCATAAAATGGATGGAACAAGAGTTAGTCAAACCTTTCCAACTATATAACGAGCCATTGTTTCGGCTTGCTTTATGTAAAGCTTCGAATACCTGTTATTACTGGCTTCATGCAACCCATCACATTATTATGGACGGATGGGGATTTTCTCTAATGGCGCAACGCTTGGCTACGGCTTACAATGCCTTAATTAAGAAAAAGCCGCTAATCAGAAAAAATTTATAGACAGGTTTAAAAAGTCCCAATTTTTTACCGATGTTATTAAAACCGTATAAAATTTATTTGCAATTATATATTTTAAAGCATAAATAAATAATTCCATCGTATATAATTAAAAAACAATGAAATTAAGGAAAAACAAAACATAATGTTTATTATAGGCTATTTTCTTGAAGCTTTTGCAAGAATTTTAAATTTTGCTTTAAACTGCTTTTTATGGATTGTAGTGGCAAAAGCGATTTTATCTTGGGTAAGTCCCGATCCTTTTAATCCTATAGTCCGCTTTGTTAACGGAGTTACCGAGCCTGTATTATACAGAATACGCTCTTGGATTCCTCTTAATTTTTCCGGCTTTGATCTATCTCCGATAATAGTTTTTTTAATTATTATTTTTTTACAAAGTTTCGTAGTAAAAAGTATTGCTAGATTATCATTATACTTTATGTAACAAGGCGGAGAGGAAGATAGGATGCAAGGGGACAAAGGAATCGGTTTTTATTTTTTTTATCAGAAGATATAAAGAGCGGTAGAGACGTTGCTTTGCAATTTAATTATAAACAGAGAAAAGTTCCATGTCTAAAAAAATATTTTAGGCAAAAAAAAGGATGATTAATTTCGTTGTATAACAAAGAAATTTAGTCGTTTGCAAGGCGGATAAAGATTTTAACCGCAGGAATACTGGAGTATTTCGAGGATTAACATTTTTATCCAACGCCGCAAACAGGCAAATTAAAAAGTTATACAACGAAATTCAAGCAAAGGGCGACAATATTATGGCGCTTATAGATTCTTTTTTAAAATCAATGTCTGCAAAAAACGCTTCCGATTTTCATCTTTCCGCAGGAGCGGCGCCGGCTTTCAGAATATTGGGAGATATAGTTTGCGGCGATGAGAGTCAGGTTCTACAGGATAAAACCTTGCGCTCTATGCTGTATGAAATTGCTTCCGAAGATAAAATCAAAATATTTGAAAAAAACGGAGAGGTTGATTTTGCTTATGAAATAAAGGGATATAAAAGATACAGAGCAAATATTTTTTTACAAAAAAACGGAATCGGAGCCGTTTTTCGAGAAATTCCAGATAATATTAAAACAGTAAACGAATTAGGACTTCCTTCCATAGTTTCAAAGTTTGCATCCTTGTCAAAAGGATTAGTTCTTGTTACGGGACCGACCGGAAGCGGCAAATCCGCCACCCTTGCGGCAATAATAGACGAGGCAAACTCCAAAAGAGCATCCCATGTTATAACAATCGAAGACCCTATAGAATTTGTTCATAAAAATAAAAAATCAATAATAACTCATAGGGAGATAGGCGCTCATACCAAATCTTTTTCCGCTGCTTTGCGCTCCGCATTGCGAGAGGACCCTGATATTATTATGGTAGGAGAATTAAGAGACGGCGAAACCATCGCTCTTGCAATGGAGGCGGCATCTACGGGGCATCTCGTATTAGGAACGCTTCATACAAAAAGCGCATCCGAAACTTTGGAGCGTATAATACAGACTTTTCCGTCCGAATCGCAAAATCAAATCCGCTCTATTTTTGCGGACAGCATAGAAGCGATAATCTCTCAGGTTCTATTAAAAAACGAATCTAAAAAAAAAAGATACCCTGCGGTTGAAATTCTTATAGGAACGACAGCGGTTAAAAATCTTATAAGAGAAGGGAAAACTCATCAAATACCCTCCTTAATTCAGATCGGCAAAAAATACGGAATGCGCATGTTAGACGACGCTATAGCCGATTACTTGCGTCAATCCTTAATAACCGCCGAAGAGGCTTATAAATATGCCGATAATAAAGAAAAATTTTCTCGTTTTTTATAGGTTGAAAACTCATCTTAACCCCCCCGCCTCCTTATTAAAAATAGTGAGATAAATCATAATCTAAACTATGATTTATCCGATTAATATGACTGCCTGTGATTAAAAATAGAAAACTATTTTGCATAAAAAAATTTCTTTTTCCCATTGCTTTGCGACCTTGTCTCTTAAATATAAACAAAGAAAACTCCCATAACTATAATTAAATACAAAAAAAATGACTATAATTCGGATGCATAGCAAAGTGGTTTGTTCGTTTGGAAGGCTTGCAAAAATTTTAACCGGAGGAATACTATTGTATTTCGAGGATTAAAATTTGAGCATAACGCCGTAAACGGGCAAACTACTTTACTATGCATCCGAATTTAATTCCTCTATTTTATCCCTGATAGCCGCGGCTTTCTCAAATTCAAGATTATCCGCCGCCTTAAACATATCCGCTTCAAGCTCTTTTATAATCCTTTCGACATCCTTTCCGTAATCCGCCGCAGATTCGGATAAGGAGTATTCGGACAAATCTTCTTTCTCCTGTTTTGGTTTGTAAAAACCCTCGAAACCGTCCTTAATTTTTTTATTTATAGATGCCGGAGTAATTCCATGCTTTTTATTATACTCCTCCTGAAGCTCTCTTCTTCGGTTAGTCTCTTCTATTGTCCGCTTCATAGATTTTGTAATAACGTCCGCATACATTATAACTTCGCCAGAAAGATTTCTTGCGGCTCTCCCGCAGGTTTGAATTAATGAGCGCTCGGATCTTAAAAAACCCTCCTTATCAGCGTCAAGTATTGCAACCAAAGATACCTCCGGTATATCAAGCCCCTCTCTTAAAAGATTGATTCCTATAAGAACGTCAAACTCGCCGAAGCGAAGATCCCGGATTATATCAATACGCTCCATAGTCTTAATATCGGAATGCAGATATTTTGTTCTTATGCCCAAATCGGAATAATAATCCGCCAAATCCTCCGCCATTCTTTTGGTTAATGCGGTTACAAGAATTCGCTCATTCTTTTCTACCCTTTTAAGAATTTCTTCATAAAGATCGTCAACCTGATACTTTGCCTTTTTTATGCTTATTTTCGGATCAATAAGCCCCGTAGGTCTTATAACCTGCTCTATAACCTCCCCTTTGGTTTTTTCAATCTCATAATTTCCCGGAGTTGCGGACACATAAATTGCATTATTAATCTTAGCTTTAAATTCGTTAAATCTCAGCGGTCTGTTGTCAAGCGCGGAAGGAAGCCTAAAACCGTATTGAGCAAGCGTCTCTTTTCTTGATCTGTCCCCTTTGAACATTGCGTTTAACTGCGGAATAGATATATGGCTTTCATCTATAACTATCAAAAAATCTTCCGGAAAATAATCCATAAGAGTAGGCGGCGGTTCCCCTTTACTTCTGCCCGTCAAATGCCTTGAATAATTCTCTATGCCATGACAATATCCGAGCTCCTGCATCATTTCCAAATCAAAATTTGTTCTTTCTTCTATCCTCTGCTCCTCTATCCTTAAATTTTCGGCTCTAAAATAATCTACCCTTTCCTTTAATTCCTCTACAATGGATTTAATTGCATTTTGAAGAGTAATTCTGCTTGTAACATAATGACTTGCCGGAAAAATAGTAATATTATCCGTCTCTTTTAATACTGTCCCCCTTAAAGCGTCTATTTCCGCAATAGCCTCTATTTCGTCTCCGAAAAAATCTATTCTTACCGCCTTATCCTCTTCATAAGTAGGAAAAATTTCAACCCTGTCTCCTCTTACTCGAAACAACCCCCTGTAAAAATCCAAGTCATTACGCTGATACTGCATTAATACCAACTTTTTTAAAAGCCTTTCTCTGTCCATCTCCTGATTTTTACTTAATCTTATACGCATTTCCAAATAATCTTCCGGCGCTCCGAGACCGAAAATACATGATACGCTTGCCACAACAATAACATCTTGGCGGGATAAAACCGAGCGGGTTGCGGAATGGCGAAGCTTATCTATCATTTCGTTAATAGAAGAGTCCTTTTGAATATAAGTGTCGCTTGTAGGGATATAAGCTTCCGGTTGATAATAATCGTAATAGCTTACAAAATATTCTACGGCATTTTCCGGAAATAAAGCTTTAAACTCCTGAAAAAGCTGGGCTGCAAGAGTTTTATTAGGCGCTATTACCAAAGTCGGTTTTTCTATATTTGCGATTACATTCGCTATGGTAAAAGTTTTGCCGGAGCCTGTTACCCCCAAAAGAATCTGTTCCTTTTTGCCCTCAACCAAACCTTTAGTTAAAGCCGATATTGCGCCGGGCTGAGAGCCTGCAGGTTTAAATTCGGAAACAAGCTTAAAAACGGAAGAAACTTTTCTATTCATGCAATAACCTTTTTTAAAATATATAAATTTAAATATTCGGCGGAAATAAAATATTTGAGATATAATTTATTAAACCCATTCTTATAGCAAAAAACGGGAACATAAGAAAGTAATTAGGTTTTTCTTATTATTTTTTGTGATTAAGCATTTTTAATAATGAACGTTTCCTCCGATTATAATTAAGGGATTTCTCCTCGCTACGCTTGTCGAAATGACAAACAAATAAACGTTTGTC
>JAOZTP010000019.1:1681-23222 GCA_029939135.1 Desulfobacterales bacterium | reverse complement strand
TTGCCATACGCGAAGGCGGCAGAACAGTAGGCGCTGGAGTCGTAAGCAAAATAATTGCGTAAAAGAGATCAATATATGACTAATTCCAAAATAAGAATCAGGCTTAAGGCTTACGACCACAAATTGTTAGATCTGGCGGTTGCAGATATAGTTGACACATCCACTAAAACAGGCTCTAAAATTGTAGGTCCGATACCGCTTCCGACAAGGATAAATAAAGTTTGCGTGCTCAGATCGCCTCATATTGATAAAAAATCAAGAGAGCAGTTTGAAATGAGAATACATAAAAGGCTTGTAGATATAATAGAGCCTACTCAGCAAACAGTTGACGCTTTGATGAAATTAGACCTTTCGTCAGGGATTCACGTTGAAATAAAATCTTATAGTTAAGGTTTATTATGTGCAAAGGAATGATAGGAAAAAAAATAGGGATGACCTCGTATTTTACAGGCAACGGCGAATATTGTCCCGTTACCGTTATACAACTGGGCCCCTGCGTAGTTACTCAAGTTAAAAACAAAGAAACCGAAAGTTGTCAGGCATTACAACTCGGCTTTATAGAGAAAAAAGCTTCTCATACAAATAAGCCCATGACAGGACACTTTGAAAAAAGCGGAAATAAAGCTTATGCCGTTTTAAAAGAATTTAAAGCGGATAACTCCTCCGATTATTCATGCGGGCAGGAAATAAAAGCGGATATATTCAGAGTGGGAGAACGAGTTGACGTCGCTGGCTTTTCAAAAGGAAGAGGTTTTTCAGGAGTTATGAAAAGACATGGATTCGGCGGCGGACGCAAATCACATGGAAGCCACAGTTTAAGAATACCTGGCTCCATAGGTTGCAGCGCTTGGCCCGCTCATGTAATAAAAGGTAAAAAAATGCCTGGACATTACGGAGTTGAAAAACATACTGTGAAAAACCTAAAAGTAATTGATATAAGAATTGAAGATAATATCATGCTGTTAAAAGGTTCCGTTCCAGGAGCAAACTCCGGTTACGTTACGGTTCACAAACAGAAATTTGCGAAATAAAGGAACAATATGTCTCTCGTAGATGTTTTAAATATTAATAAAGAAAAAGTCGATCAGATCAACCTGAATGATGAAATCTTTAATGTGGAAGTCAGACAGGAACTGCTTCATGAAATTGTAAAAATGCAGCTTCTGTCAAGACGGTTAGGGACAGCTTCCGCAAAAAGACGTTCCGAAATAAGCGGTAGCACAAGAAAAATAATGCGCCAAAAAGGAACCGGAAATGCGAGACGAGGCAATATAAAATCCCCTTTATTAAGAGGCGGCGGGGTTGTTTTTGGTCCCATTCCGAAAAGTTATGCTTACGGCATGCCGAAAAAAAAGAAAAGACTTGGGCTGAAAATGGCGTTGAGCGATAAGTATAATAACGACAAGCTCATCATACTTGACAAATTTCCGCTTGAAAACATTAAAACAAAAGATTTCGTTATAATACTTGATAAGCTTGATAGAAAAAACGTTTTAATCGTAATTAAAGAAAAAAATGAAAAATTTGAACTTTCGTCAAGAAATCTTACCAAAGTAAAAGTTTTAAGAACCGAAGGCTTAAACGTATATGATCTGCTCAAGTATGATTACCTTATCATACTTAAAGATTCATTAGAAAAAATTGAAGGAAGATTATGCAGATAGATCATTATAATATAATAAAGCGTCCTTTAATTACGGAAAAAACCACTATTCAAAAAGAAGAGGCAAAACAATTCAGTTTTGAAGTGGATAAACATTCCAATAGAATGGAAATAAAAAATGCTATAGAGCATCTTTTTAATACTAAAGTCGCCGCTGTCAGAACAATACAGGTAAAAGGTAAAAGAAAACGAAGAGGGCGGATTATGGGGAAACGAAGAGATTGGAAAAAAGCTATAGTTACCCTAATGCCTGGTCATAAAATAGAGTTTTTCGAAGGGATATAAAGAGGATAATAATGGCTATAAAAAAAGTTAAACCCACATCTCCTGGTCGTAGATTTCAAGAGTATTTAACTCGTGATGAAGTTACAAAGACCAAACCGGAAAAATCTTTAATTGCCATACTTAAAAAAAGCGGCGGTAGAAATGTTTATGGACGCATTACGACACGACATAGAGGCGGCGGAAATAAACGTTATTATAGAATTATTGATTTTAAAAGAGATAAAATAGACATACCGGCTAAAGTCGCGTCAATTGAGTATGATCCCAACAGATCCGCTTTAATTGCCTTATTACATTATGCGGACGGAGAAAAACGATACATACTTGCTCCCAACAACCTGTCCGTAGGGGATCAGATTATATCAAGTCCGAATGCAGATTTAAAACCGGGGAATACCCTTCCTTTAGCTAACATACCGCTTGGAACCAGTATCCATAACATAGAGATGAAGCTTGGCAAAGGAGGGCAGCTTGTCAGAAGCGCAGGGACCTTTGCACAGTTAATGGCTAAAGAAGGAAAATATGCCTTAATAAAAATGCCGTCTGGCGAAGTAAGAATGATACTTGCTCTGTGCAAAGCAACCGTCGGACAGTTAGGCAACAAAGAGCATGAAAACATATCTTTAGGTAAAGCAGGCAGAAAAAGATGGCTTGGAAGACGTCCCAGCGTTCGCGGAGTAGCGATGAATCCCGTTGATCATCCTATGGGCGGCGGCGAGGGAAAATCTTCTGGCGGAAGACATCCTTGTAGCCCGTGGGGTATGCCGACCAAAGGATATAGAACTAGGAAAAATAAAAAACCGAGCGATAAATATATAGTTAAAAGGCGCGCGAATAAGTAAGTATAAGTTTGCCTTAAAAACAGGAGAGTTTATGCCGAGATCATTAAAAAAAGGTCCTTTTATTGATGACAAAGTATTGAAAAAAGTTGAAACGGCTCAAGCAAATAAAAGCAATAAAGTTATTAAAACATGGTCAAGAAGGTCTACAATAATACCGGAAATGGTAGGACTTACATTGGCAATACATAATGGGAAAAAATTTATTCCCGTATTTATCACAGAAAACATGGTCGGTCATAAACTCGGCGAATTTTCCCCTACTCGCACATTTTATGGACATGCGGGAAGTAAGAAGACAAAATAAGAAAAAAGAGATAAAAAATGTCTGAAATAGAAGTTAAAGCAATAGGAAGATACATACGCATTTCACCTTACAAAGTTCGTATATTAATTGGCGGCATCAAAGGGAAAAAAGCGGGATTAAGCGTTGGCATTCTTAAAGTTATGCATCAAAAAGGTGCAAAAATATTAGGAAAAATATTAAATTCGGCTATTGCTAACGCCGAGCAGAACAATAAATTAGATGTTGATTCTCTTATTGTGAAAAATGTAATTGTCGATCAAGGTCCTACTTTGAAACGCTTTAAAGCAAGAGCCCGCGGGAAAGGGACAAGAATATTAAAGCGCTCTAGTCATATCACTGTAATAGTAGCCAAAAGTTGAGGCTTATAATAACAAGGAGGTAAATACTTGGGTCAAAAAGTAAATCCTATAGGGTTAAGATTAGGAAGTTTTAAAACATGGGAATCCCAGTGGTATGAAGATAAGAAAAAATACGC
Organism: Desulfobacterales bacterium; assembly: GCA_029939135.1. Lineage (GTDB taxonomy): Bacteria > Desulfobacterota > Desulfobacteria > Desulfobacterales > JAFDMD01 > JAFDMD01. The sequence continues at coordinate 19,653 of JAOZTP010000019.1, read as the reverse complement.
TGAGTACATATATGAAGATTATAAACTCAGAGATTTTATAAAGAAAAAACTCAACCATGCCAGCGTTTCAAAAGTTGAAATTGAAAGATCATCCAAATGGGTTAGACTTCGAATACATACGGCAAGGCCTGGCATAGTCATAGGAAGAAAAGGCGTTGAAATCGAAAACCTTAAAAAAGAAATAGAAAAGATGGTTTGCGTGGAAGCGCTCCTTGATATACATGAAGTGAAAAGACCTGAATTGGACGCTCAGTTAATATCCGAAAATGTAGCATTGCAGTTGAAGCGAAGAATAGCTTTTAGAAGAGCTATGCAAAGAGGAGTTTCGCTTGCTATGAAATTCGGAGCCGAGGGGGTAAAAATAATCTGTTCCGGTAGATTGGGCGGCGCAGAAATGGCTAGGACAGAATGGTATAAAGAAGGCAGAATTCCGCTGCATACTTTAAGAGCGGATATTGATTACGGAACAAGCGAAGCAAAAACCACATACGGGATAATAGGCGTAAAAGTTTTTGTATTTAAAGGCGAAATATTGTCTGCCGAAGATAAAAAAAATGTTTTATTTGCAGAAAGAAATTAAAAAATGCTGAGTCCTAAAAAAGTTAAATTTAGAAAACAACAGCGCGGAAGAATGAAAGGCGTTGTATGTCGCGGAAACAACTTGAGCTTCGGAGAGTTCGGGCTTCAAGCGATTGAATGCGGCAAAATAGGCGCAAGAGAAATTGAAGCGGCTCGTATTGCAATGACCCGTCATGCAAAAAGAGGCGGTAAAATATGGATTAGAATGTTTCCGGATAAACCCTTTACCAAAAAACCCGCGGAAGTGAGAATGGGGAAAGGGAAAGGCGCTCCAGAAGGATGGGAGGCAGTAATAAGACAAGGTAAAATGTTATATGAAATGGCTGGGATACCGAAAGATGTAGCGAAAGAAGCCTTAAGGCTTGCATCTCATAAACTTTCGGTGAAAACCAGATTCGTATCAAGGGATGAGCAATAATGAAATCTGAAGAAATAAGAGCCTTAAGCACTCAGGAGCAAGAAAACGAATTAAACGAATTAAACGAATCTCTTTTTAATTTTCGTTTTCAACATGAAATAGGGCAGCTTGATAATACTTCCAAATTAAGGCTTGCAAAACGAGATATTGCCCGTATAAAAACAATAATTAATCAAAAGCGAAATAAAGAGTAATCTCTTATGGAAAAACAAGCAATAAAAAGACAATTATCAGGCGTTGTTACCAGCGATAAAATGGACAAGACGATTATCGTTCAGGTCGAGAGAATAGTTAAGCATCCTCTTTATAAAAAATATATAAAAAGGCGCTCTCGATTTGTAGCGCATGACGAAGGCAATCAATGCGGAATTGGCGATAAAATAGTAATAACCGCATCAAGACCGATTAGTAAAACCAAAAGATGGTATGTAAGTAATATACTCGAAAAAGCAGTTTAGTTGCTTTAAGGAATAGACTAATGATACAGGTAGAAACAAGATTAAACGTAGCGGATAATTCAGGCGCAAAAGAGGTTTATTGCATCAAAGTTCTCGGCGGCTCGAGAAGAAGATATGCAAGAATTGGCGATATAATTGTTGTCTCCGTTAAAGAAGCCATTCCAAATGCGAAAGTTAAAAAAGGAGACATTTTAAAAGCCGTAGTTGTCAGAAGCAAAAAAGCTATAAAAAGGCAGGACGGCTCCTACATCAGATTTGATGAAAATTCTGCCGTATTAATAGGTGCTAATAAAGAGCTCATAGGAACTCGTATTTTCGGACCGGTTGCAAGGGAATTGCGCTCTAAAAAATTCACTAAAATAGTTTCGCTCGCTCCAGAAGTACTATAAAATCAAGAGATATTATTATGTTAAATATAAAAACCTATATAAAAAAAGATGATAAAGTTAAAATAATAGCCGGTAAAGATAAAGATAGAGTAGGCAAAGTTTTAAAAATAGATAAAAAAACCGGGAGAGTTATTGTTGAAAAAGCAAACATCGTTAAACGCCATCTTAAGCCGAGCAAACAGAATCCACAAGGCGGAATAGCGGAGAAAGAGGCTCCTATTCAACTTTCCAACATAATGTTAATGTGCAATAAATGCTTAAAACCTGCGCGTATTAGAATAAAAATTTTAGAAGATGGAAAAAAAATACGCGTTTGCATCAAATGCGGCGAAGTTATCGACGCTTAAAAAAATCTGTCAGAGGTAGTAAATGTCAGCATTTCAAACATTTTATAAAAACCAAGTCGCGCCCAAACTTTTTGAGAGCTTTAATTATAAAAACGTTAGTAAAGTTCCCAAACTCAAAAAAGTAGTTTTAAACATGGGTTTAGGAGAGGCAATTCAAAACATTAAAATACTGGATGCGGCGGTAGAAGAATTGAGTACAATAGCGGGTCAAAAACCAGTAATAACAAGAGCAAAAAAATCAATATCCGCTTTTAAGTTAAGAGCAGGCATGCCGATAGGATGCATGGTAACTTTAAGGCGCGGAAAAATGTATGATTTTGTCAACAGACTTATCAATATTGCTTTACCGAGAGTTCGCGATTTTAGAGGCATATCGGGTAAAGCTTTTGACGGAAAAGGTAATTATTCTCTTGGAATAAAAGAGCATATAATTTTTCCTGAAATAAATTATGATAAAATTGATAAAATCAAAGGTATAAACGTAACCATAGTTACAAGCGCAGAAACCGACAAAGAAGCAAAAGAGCTTCTTAAATTGTTAGGTATGCCTTTTAGAAATTAAACTTAAAAGGAGGATCGGCTTGGCAAAAGCAGCCTTAAGAAATAAAGCAAAAAGAAAACCGAAATACAAGGTTAGGGCATACAATCGTTGTCCTATTTGCGGGAGACCGCGGGGCTTTTTAAGAAAATTTGGAATATGTCGTATCTGTTTTAGATCCCTTGCTTCTGCGGGCAAACTTCCCGGTGTGACGAAGTCAAGTTGGTAAGTCATATAAAAACCAAACGAATAATAATTTAAAATTCCAACATAAAACGGTAATTCAAAGAAGATAAACGGCATATAAATTTAACCATTTATAGCGGAAATTACAATATTGCCGTTAAAGTTTTTATAATTATAGAAAATTAATAGGAGAAACGGAAATGTCAATGAGCGATCCTATTGCAGATATGATAACAAGAATTCGGAATGCGGGAAGAGCAAATAAAAAAAGCGTTAAAATGCCGGGTTCAAAATTCAAGATAGAACTTGCAAAACTCTTAAAAGAGGAAGGCTATATCGAAAATTATAAATTCGATCAAGATAATAAACAGGGGATATTATCGGTCTATCTTAAATATAAAAAAGATGATGAAAAAAAACATTGTATAGAAGACATACAAAGGGTCAGCAGACCTGGAAGACGAATTTACGCAAAAGGAAAGGATATTAAGCCCGTTTTAAACGGTTTGGGAATAGCCGTTTTATCAACCTCGGACGGTCTTATGACGGATAAAAATGCCATCTTGGAAAATGTGGGCGGCGAAATCGTATGTAATGTGTGGTAGTAAGGAGTCAAATTAATGTCTCGAATAGGGAAAAAACCGATAAAAATACCGGAAGATGTTAAAATAAAATATCAAGACAATACTGTTGAAATCGTAGGAAAAAACGGCAAAATGTCTAAAACAATACATTCTGATATTAATATCGAAATAAAAGAGGGTTTTCTTTATGTGCTTAACCCCAAAAAAACGGGGAAAATGAGAGCGATGCATGGTTTATATCGTTCCCTGCTGGCAAATATGGTTATAGGGGTCAGCGTTGGTTTTGAAAGAATTCTTGAAATTAACGGAATAGGCTATAAAGCGGAAGTTCATGGAGATACCATAGTTTTTAATCTCGGTTTTTCTCATCCGATTAATTTTAAGCTTCAGGAAAGCATAACTGCAAAAGTGGAAAAAAATCTGCTTAAATTATTCGGAAACGATAAAGAAAAACTTGGATTAACGGCAGCTCTAATAAGAGATTTAAGACCGCCGGAGCCTTATAAAGGCAAAGGTATAAAGTATATTGAAGAGCATATAAAAAGAAAAGCCGGAAAAACAGGGACAAAATAAAGCTTATTAGAAAAATTATTTTATATGAAAAAAAACGTATAACGGAAAAATAGTCTGGAGAGTAATATATGAGTTCTTTCAATGAAAAAAAACTCGGACACATAAAAAGAAAAAAAAGAATCCGAAAAAAAATATACGGGACATCAGAACGTCCAAGACTTTGCGTATTTAGAAGTGCTCAACATATCTATGCACAGCTGATAAACGATACTATAGGCGCAACTTTGGCGTCTGCTTCTACGTTAGAAAAGAATGTTTTACAACGTACTAACATTAAAGATGAAAAAAATAAGGGCAAAATAATAGAAGCCGATATAGTAGGTCAGATTATAGGAAAGAGTGCTCTTGAAAAAGGAATAAAAAAGGTCGTTTTCGATAGAAACGGTTTTTTGTATCATGGGCGAGTGAAAGCGGTTTCCGAAGGAGCTCGTAAAGCCGGTTTGGATTTTTAATAAGGAGGCGTTTTTTGTTTAAACAGGAAACAGATGAAATACAGTTAATAGATAAGGTAGTTCATATAAGCAGAGTCGCAAAAGTTGTTAAAGGCGGACGCAGATTCAGCTTTAGCGCAATAGTTGTCGTAGGAGATGGAAACGGCAAAGTCGGATACGGATTAGGCAAAGCGGGCGAAGTGCCCGCGGCAGTTCGTAAAGGCGTTGAAAAAGCTAAAAAAAATATGACCAAAGTATCATTATTAAACGGAACGGTTCCTTATCAGGTAGTCGGAAAATTTGGAGCCGGAAGAGTATTGTTAAAGCCTGCTTCCGAAGGAACTGGTTTAATCGCCGGCGGCGCAGTAAGAGCCGTACTGGAGGCGGTAGGCGTTCAGAACATACTTACCAAATGTATCGGCACCAACAATCCGCATAATGTAGTAAAAGCCACCATTGAAGGGCTTGCCAGATTGAAATCGCCGGAACAAGTGGCTTTAAAGCGCGGTAAAAAAGTTGAAGAATTGAGAATAGGCGGTAAATAAACGTGGCAAAAATAAAAATAACCCTTATTAGAAGCATGAACGGAAAGCCGGAGTCCCAACGTAAAGTGGCGCGCGGGCTTGGATTAAGAAAAATAAACAGCGTTGTTACATTAGAAGATACTCCGTCAATAAGAGGTATGATAAACAAAGTGCCTCATCTTTTTGCCGTGCAAGGAGAATAATAAAAATGCAACTTAATCAATTATCCCCGTCTTCGGGGTCTGTAAAGTCAAAAAAAAGAGTGGGCAGAGGAGTCGGCTCTGGATTTGGAAAAACCGCAGGCAGAGGACATAAAGGGCATAACTGCCGTTCTGGCGGAGGCGTAAGACCCGGATTTGAAGGCGGGCAGATGCCGATACATAGAAGAATTCCTAAACGAGGTTTTACCAATATATTTAAAAAAAAATATGCTATAATAAATATCAGAGATATTAAAGGCTTTGAACCAGGAACCATTATAGATGAAAAAGAATTAGTTGTTAAAAAGCTTATATCCGGAAAAAGAGACGGAATAAAACTGCTTGGAAACGGAGAAATAGAAATAGCCGTAACCATTAAAGTGAATAAAGTAAGTCAACAAGCTTTGCGTAAAATAGAAAATGCGGGCGGAAAAGTAGAGGTTATATCATAAACATGAGTGCTGCTTCTGGTTTTTCCAATATATTTAAAGTAAAAGAACTCCAAAAAAGAGTTTTATATACGCTGGCTCTTATAGGAGTCTATAGGATAGGCGTCCATATACCTACTCCTGGCATTGACGGAGCAGCTCTTGCCTCTTTTTTTGCACAAGCAAAAGGAACCCTTTTAGGATTAGTTGATATGTTTTCGGGCGGAGCTCTTGAAAGATTATCGATTTTTGCACTCGGTATAATGCCTTACATAAGCGCATCCATTATTTTGCAGCTTATGACAGTAGCCGTCCCTTATCTTGAAAGATTGAAAAAAGAAGGAGAACAAGGCAGGAAAAAAATAACCCAATACACCAGATACGGAACAGTAATATTAAGTATAATACAGGGGTTATTTATAAGTATAGGATTAGAAAATATGATCGCTCCGGGCGGAGCCTCAATTGTAATAACCCCTGGATGGACTTTTAGGTTAATGACGGTTATTACCCTTACCGCTGGCACCGCTTTTATTATGTGGCTCGGCGAACAAATTACCGAAAGAGGAATAGGCAACGGTATATCCCTTATAATATTTGCAGGAATTGTCGCAAGAATACCGCAGGCAATAGGAAATACATTTAGACTCATTTCTACCGGCGAAATGAGTATATTTACTGTTATTCTACTTGTGATACTAATGATAGCGGTTATAGGCGTCATAGTTTTTGTAGAACAAGGGCAAAGAAGAATTCCGGTTCAGTATGCAAAAAGAATAGTAGGCAGAAAAATTTATGGCGGACAAGATACATATCTGCCACTTAAAGTCAATACATCCGGAGTAATACCTCCTATTTTTGCATCATCTATAATAATGTTTCCTGCTACCATAGGAAGTTTTATAAAAGTTCCATGGGTGCAAAACATTTCAAATGCTATAAATCCCGGGAGTTTTATATATGAGATACTTTTTGTCGGTTTTATATTTTTCTTCTGCTACTTTTATACAGCGGTTACCTTTAATCCGGACGACGTAGCGGAAAACATGAAAAAGCAGGGCGGTTATATACCCGGAATAAGACCAGGCAAAAGAACAAGCAATTATATAGATAAAATATTAACCAGAATCACCCTTGGCGGCGCTATTTATGTTTCGATAATATGTGTTTTACCTTCTTTATTAATCACGCAGTTTGACGTTCCGTTCTATTTCGGGGGAACTGCTTTATTAATTATCGTAGGAGTTGCAATAGATACGATATCTCAGATGGAATCTCATATGTTATCAAGGCATTATGAAGGTTTTTTGAAGAAAAAAGCAAAGGGAAGATATTAGGAGAGTTTAATGGCTAAAGAAGAACCTATACAAGTAGAAGGAAAAGTTATAGAAACATTGCCAAATGCTATGTTTAAAGTAGAGCTTCAAAACGATCATATTGTTTTAGCTCATATATCCGGAAAAATGAGAATGAATTTTATTAAAATACTACCCGGAGATACAGTAACTTTAGAACTTTCCCCTTATGATCTAACTCGAGGCAGAATTATATACAGAAAAAAATAAGCCTCTTATTTTAACGGAGTATTTGAAAATGAAAGTGAGAGCATCTGTTAAAAAAATTTGCAATAAATGCAAAATTGTCAAACGAAAAAATGTTATCAGAGTTATATGCGAAAATAAAAGACATAAACAAAGACAGGGATAAAAGGAGGATGAATTTTGGCAAGAATAGCGGGCGTTGACCTGCCTAAAAACAAACGTGTCGAAATAGGTTTGACATATATTTACGGCATCGGTTTGAGCGCTTCTAAAAAAATACTGGAAAGCCTCAAAATTAATCTGGATACTAAAGTTGAAAGCCTGTCGGAATCCGAAGTCAGAGATATTAGAAAAATAATTGATAATGAATATAAAGTGGAAGGGGAACTTCGCACCCAATTATCCATGAACATTAAAAGGTTAATGGATCTTGGTTTATACAGAGGTCTTAGACATAGAAGATCCTTGCCTGTAAGAGGACAAAGAACAAGCACTAACGCGAGGACAAGAAAAGGACCAAGGAGAGCGGCGATAAAGAAAAAAGCCGTAGCCGGTAAGAAATAAGTAAAAATAAAGGTGTAAATTAATGGCAAAAGTAAAAAGAGTTCGTACTAAAAGAGAGAGAAAAAACATTTCTTCGGGAGTAGTACATATTCAATCCACTTTTAATAATACAATTATAACAATCAGCGACATCGCAGGCAATGTTGTTTCATGGGCAAGTTCTGGAATGCAAGGTCTAAAAGGCTCCAGAAAAAGTACGCCCTTTGCGGCGCAGATCTCTGCAGAAAAGGCTGCAAAAAAGGCTATGGATCACGGCATGAAAACCGTGGAAGTGCATGTGAAAGGACCCGGCGCGGGCAGGGAATCAGCATTGCGCGCTCTTCAGACAGCTGGTTTTGTTATAACATTAATCAAAGATGTAACTCCGAGCCCTCATAATGGATGCAGACCTCCTAAAAAACGTAGAGTCTAGCCCATAAATTCAAATATATAAATAAAATAATAGGTTCGGTTTTTAATATATAGGCGTAAAAAATAAAAGGGAGGAAAAATATTTGGCACGATATACAGGGGCAGTTTGCCGATTATGTCGCAGGGAAAATTTGAAACTCTTTCTAAAAGGAGATCGATGCTATTCTGATAAATGCGCTTTTGATAGAAAAAGCTATGTTCCTGGACAGCACGGGCAAAGACGGGGCAGAAAAATATCAGATTATGGCATCCAATTACGCGAGAAACAGAAAGTAAAACGAATATACGGGTTATCTGAAAAACAGTTTAGGTTGTTTTTTCAAAGAGCGGATAGAAAAAAAGGAATTACAGGCAACAATCTTTTAATATTTTTGGAAAAAAGACTTGATAATATAGTTTACAAATTGGGTTTTGCCAGCTCAAGAACACACGGAAGACATTTCGTGCGCCATAATCATTTTTTGGTAAACGGGCGGAAAGTTAATATACCCTCTTTTCAGGTTAATGTCGGTGATGTTATTGAGGTTAAACAAAAAAGTAGAAGTATTAAAGCGGTAACCGACGCTATCGAAACTGCGGTAAGACGCGAAATTCCGAAATGGCTTGAAGTTGATAAAGAAAATTTCAAAGGAATCGTTAAAGCTATACCTGCAAGAGAAAATATTTCTATGCCGATTCAAGAACAATTGATAGTAGAGCTTTATTCCAAGTAATATTTTTATATTTTTACTATCATTTTTTAGTATTAACTTCCGGAGATTAATATGTCAGAAAATAAAATAATGTCTATCAACTGGCGTGAATTGATAAGTCCGAACAAAGTTGATTTTAGCGGCAATTCCTTTTACGGAAAATTCGTATGCGAACCCCTTGAAAGAGGGTTTGGTTTAACTATAGGAAACTCTTTAAGAAGAGTAATACTTTCCTCAATATACGGAGCGGCTATTGTTTCGGTAAAATTCGATTCCGTTCTGCATGAATTTAGCACTATAGATGGAGTATTAGAAGACGTTTCCGAGCTCATACTAAATCTTAAAGGAATAAGACTTAGAATGACAGATACTTCCAAACCGAGAACGATTACGCTTAATAAACAGGGAGTATCCGAGACAACAGCGGCAGATATAATAAGCGAAGACGGAAGAGTAGAAGTTTTAAATCCGGAACATCATATTGCAACCCTTACTTCCGAAAACGCCTCTTTAAATATGGTAATGACCGTAAATATAGGCAAAGGCTACTCTTTATCCGAAGCAAATAAAGACCCTGACGCTCCGATTAATATGATACAGATTGACGCAATATTTTCGCCTATAAAAAGAGTAAACTATAACATAACAAACGCAAGGGTAGGGCAGAAAACCGATTATGAAAAATTAACCCTTGAAGTTTGGACGGACGGTACGGTTTTTCCAAGAGATGCCGTCGCTTATGCGGCTAAAATAATCAAAGAACAAATTTCGATATTTATCAATTTTGACGAAAATGAAGTCGCAGTTCAAAAAGAGGAAAAAGAGGAGAAAGAGGAGCTAAAATTTAACCCGAATCTGCTAAAAGATGTGGATGAATTAGAACTCTCCGTAAGAAGCGCAAATTGTCTGAAAAGCGCGGATATAAACAAAATACACGAATTGGTAGTGAAAACCGAAAATGAAATGCTTAAAACAAAAAATTTCGGTAGAAAATCTTTAAATGAAATAAAAGAAATTTTAGAAGCAATGGGACTGAGTCTTGGGATGAGTCTTGACGATTTTAAAATTTCAGAAGAAAACAATATAGAAGGATAAGGCTATGAGACATAGAAAAGCCGGTTTAAAATTAGGTAGAACTTCAAGTCATAGAAAGGCCATGTTTAAAAACATGCTAACTTCTTTGTTAAAATATGGAAAAATAACTACAACAGACGTTAAAGCAAAAGAAATCAGACGCTGGGCGGACAATATAATTACTTTGGCAAAAAAGGGAGATCTGCATTCCAGAAGACAGGCGTTTACTATTGTCGCTGAAAAAAATGTAGTTCATAAATTATTTGAAGAAGCGCCTAAAAAATTCGGCGCTTCCGCAGGAGGTTATACTAGAATAACCAAAATAGGAAGAAGAGCGGGCGATGCCGCTCCAATTTCTATAATTGAGTTTATTTCATCATAGCGTTAGTCGTTTATTCTTTTACGCAGCTTGCCCGAACATTTAAAGGAGACAACTCTTTTAGCGCCCAGTATCAGATCGTTGCCTGTTGCGGGATTTCTTCCTTTTCTGGCATTCTTATCTTTTATGCAGAATCTTCCGAAGCGAGTAATAAGAAGATCATTATTGTTTTCAAGATTTCTCTTTAAAATTTCAAGAAGCGATTCCACAATATCGACCGCTTGTTTTTGAGTAAAACCGAGTTTGCACGCTTTTGATATTATATCGTTTTTAGTTAATGCCATATTTAAATGCTCCTATAATTCATTTATTAATTAATATTGATAAATCGGAAATTTTTTACACAAATTATGAACCTCTTTTTTTACACTTTTTATAACCTGCGAACCCTCTTTCGATTTTAAAATCCTAATCATAAATTCCGCTATCTTAATCATTTCCGGCTCTTTCATACCTCTTGTAGTAACCGCTGAAGAGCCGATTCTAATTCCGCCGGTAATTGTAGCCGGTAAAGAATCAAAAGGCACTGTGTTTTTATTTACGGTAATTCCTGCGGTTTCCAATACCTCTTCGGCTTCTTTTCCCGTAATATTCAAGTTTCTTAAATCAATAAGAATCATATGATTATCGGTTCCGCCCGAAATAAGCTTAATACCCACTTTCGCAAACGTATCGGCAAGCGTTTTAGCATTTCGGACAATATTGCGTTGATAATTGCAAAAATTTTTTGAAGAAGCCTCTTTAAATGCTATAGCTTTTGCCGCTATTACATGCATAAGAGGTCCGCCTTGCATACCCGGAAATATCGCAGAATTAATTTTTTTTCCGAATTCGGCTTTTGCAAGAATCATACCGCCTCTGGGTCCTCTTAAAGTTTTATGAGTAGTAGTGGTTGTAACGTCTGCAAAAGGCATCGGCGATGGATGAACTCCAGCCGCTATAAGACCGGCTATATGAGCCATATCAACCATTAGATATGCGTTTACCGATTTTGCAATTTCGCTAAATTTTTTAAAATTTAAAATTCTCGGGTAAGCGCTTGCTCCGGCTATAATTAATTTGGGTTTATTTTTTACGGCAAGTCTTTCGATTTCGTCATAATCAATAAGCTCCGTATCCTTATTAAGTCCGTAATGAATAATATTATAAATTTTTCCAGAAAAGCTTACTTTGCTTCCATGTGTAAGATGTCCCCCATGAGAAAGCCGCATACTTAAAATGGTATCTCCTTGTTTTAAAAGGGCAAAATATACCGCCATATTCGCTTGAGAGCCGGAATGAGGCTGAACATTTGCATATTCTGCGTTAAAAAGCTTTTTTGCGCGGTTGATTGCAAGTTTTTCCGCCGCGTCTGCAAATTCGCATCCTCCATAGTATCTTGCTTTAGGATACCCTTCGGCGTACTTGTTGGTTAAAATGCTCCCCTGAGCCTCCATTACCGCCTTGCTTACTATATTTTCAGAAGCTATAAGCTCCAGAGTATATTCTTGTCTCTCCGTTTCATCTGTAATTATTTTTTCTATTTCAGGGTCAACCTCTTTTATATAGTTTAAATCCATGCTTTTCTCATACTCCATTGTTGAAAGTTTTATAAAGATTATTGATTTAATTAAATTATCCGAAAATATCAAGAATAATTTTCAATTATATTTTTTCTTGCGCAATTTATTTGCAATATGATTAAGTTGATTATACCATAATTTTTTAAAAAAGGTTAATAGGAATTATAGCCTGTCCGAATTATTTGCAAAAATAATTAAGGGGTTTCTCGCTTTGTTCGAAATGACGGGAAGCTTTTTTTTATTTCGACAATTTTTTTGTCTTGGAATATCAAGGAGCGAGGCGGAAAAATTGGATAAAATCCATTTTTTTATAGACGCTTTTAACAAGTAGGATAAAATTAGAGGCTGAAAAAGTTTTACAAGATTGTGAGGCGCAGGAGAATAAATGGAAAGTAAAAAAAAGAGGGTTAATAAAATAGACGCTTAAACTATCATTAAAGGAGAAAAAATTATGAAAAAGCTTTTATTGCCGTCAATTATCAATTTGTTTGTTTAATATTGTATTGTATTCTCGGAAATGTTGGCGGATTATTGCCTACGCATATCAGTTTAGCCGATACAGTGGTTGGCTATCTTATGAATTTTTCGGTTATATTTTCGGTTATATTAGGTATTTGGAAAAGGGACGCTTTTTCAAGGTATCTGCAAAACTGGAGAACAAAACCGGGTTTTACCAATGCAGGCGAGCTTCTTGACGTTTCTATGGAAAAGTTTAGAGCCGCTATTATACAGGTAAGCGGAAAGGAGCATCCGGAATGGATAATAAGGCATTTAAAACCAGATTATGTATCTTTAATATTTACCGAACAGACTTAAAGAGGATGCAAAAAATCTTATTAAGGATTTTTCAGATAAAACGGAATTTTTTCCGGATTTAAATAATATAGAGAATCCTTCTTATATATTAGCAATGTCTGATGGAGTTGAAGGGACGCGGGAAAAGGCAAAAAAATATATTCGTAAATATGTTCAAAAAGAGATTGAAATTTCCGATATTTTTGTTGATACGTCCGGCGAAAATCTCCCGATGTCTATAGGTATGTTTCAGGCTGCGGAGCAAGCGGCGGCATCCTCTATATATGTTATAGGAACTCAAGACGGATTGATTGAAAATCCTGAAATCAGAGAACATGGAAAGCCTGTTTTTATGAGCGATCGCAGAACGGATATTTAATCTTAAGCTCTGATTTGTATGATTTTTGATTGGCTGTGATTTTTAATTGTTTATAACCCGAAGGATAAACCGGATAAATCAGATTTCAGGTAATTATGAGATTTTTCCTTGTGTTGCTTGTTAAAATTATAAGTAAGAAAAATTTGTTTTCGGTTATTTCTAACCTAAAGGAGAAATCTCTTTATTATTTCCATATAATTATTTTTTTTGCGTTTGTAACATGGTTATGGGCGTTTTATATTTTGATTAACTCATACTCTCTATGCCCAAGCCCGAGTTCTTCGGCATATTTTAGTTGAATTTCCCAATTTACATTAGGATATATGCCTTTAAACTTATCTTCGCCGGAAGCAAGGTTTGTTTTCAGGCAGGTGTTAGGCAAGCCTTGCTCTTTATTTATCAGATCAACGGACGCCTGATCTATTGCGACAGGGTCTTTTGAAGCTACAATTCCTATATTTTGAACTATAGGAGCGTCGTTATGTCCGTAACAGTCGCATGCAGGGGAAACGTCAACTATGAAATTAATAAAAAAAGCTTTATTTTTTTTGTTTTTTAAAACTCCGGCAGTATATTCCGCCATATTTTCCAAAAATACCGGAATCGATTGATTCCATCGAATTCCAACGGCTTCATTCGCGCATATAATTATACATTCGCCGCATCCTATACATTTTGTTTGATCAATTTCTGCATATTTCTTTTTTTCATTTTTATTAATTGAGATAGCTTGTTGCGAGCAGTGAGATGCGCAATCTGCGCATCCTATACATTTTTTTATTTTTATTGCGGGCGATAATGTGGAATGCTGGGCAAGTTTGCCTCTGCGAGAAGCGCACCCCATGCCGAGATTTTTTAAGGTTCCTCCGAAGCCGGAAAGCTCATGCCCTTTAAAATGGGATGCGGATAATAAAAAGTCCGCTTCGGTTATCTCTTTTCCTATATAAACCTCTTTAAATCTTTTTAGGTTTATTTCAACTGCGGTTTCGCTTTTTCCTCTAAGTCCGTCCGCTATTATAACGGGGGCGTTTACGGTTGAATAAGCGAATCCGTTTTGTACTGCGGTATGAAGATGCTTTACGGAATTGCCTCTTTCGCCGGAATAAAGGGTGTTTGCGTCCGTTAAAAAAGGCAAAGCGCCTATATTTTTTATATCTTCTGCAAGCCTTCTTATAAATAGGGGTCTTATAAAGGATGTGTTTCCGGGTTCTCCGAAATGAAGTTTTATTGCAACAAGTTCATTTTCATTAATCATGTTCGGCATACCGGCGGTCTTAATAAGTCTTGAAAGCTTATCCAAAAGGTTTTCCTTATGTCCCGCTCTTAAATCTGCAAAATATACGCTATTTTTCATTGTTCCCTCTTTTTTTGTTTATGTTTCGATTGAATAGACTATGAGTTTTTTTATCGACAGGTAAGAAGCGTAGCAAACAAATTCGGACATCTCCTTTTATAAATATTTTTTTTATGTTTTAAATTCGGTGGGTTGGGTTCATAGGTTTATATTTTATAACGTTTGCATTTTATTTTTTTTGCTATATCGTTAACATCCGCCATTATTTTTTCTATATCTAACGTCAAAAGTTTTCTGTTTTCCATAACTACTTTTCCATTTATAATCGAAGTTGTTACGTCGCTTCCGGTTACGCTGTAAACGAGATGAGAGCAAGGGGTGTACATAGGCGTTAAATGAGGCTTATTTATGTCCACTATAATTATATCCGCTTTTTTACCCTGTTTTATAGAGCCTATTTTTTCTTCCATTCCCAAAACGGAAGCGCCGTTTACGGTAGCCATTTTTAAAACGGTTAAGGCATCCAATACTGTGGGGTCAAGTGCTTTAACTTTATGAAGCTTTGCCGCCGAATCCATTTCCAAAAACATATCCAGATCATTATTGCTTGCGCATCCGTCCGTTCCTAATCCTACGCATATTCCACTTTCCATAAGTTTTGGGATAGGCGCAATTCCGGATGCAAGTTTCATGTTGCTTTGAGGATTATGGGATACTTTTACGTTATATTTTTGTAAAAGAGGAATATCATCTTCGGTTAAAACAACCGCATGGCAGGCTACAAGCGAAGAGGATAACGCTCCCATATTTGCAAGGTGTTTTACCGGCGTCGCGCCATAATTGTTTTTTATTATAGATACCTCTTTTTTAGTTTCGGACAGATGTATTACCAATGGCAGTCGATATTTTTTGGATATTAAAAGGGCTTTTTTTAAAAGATCCGGCGCGCATAAATATGGAGAATGGGGCATAACCGCTATATTAATCAGATCGTCCTCTTTCCATTTTTCAGCCAGCATTTCGGTATAATCAAACCCTTTTTCCAAAGGACCGTAATTAGGAGAATCGAAATCAAAAAGCCCTTCGCCTACCAAAGCCCGTATTCCGGCATTTTTTGCGGCTTTTGCTACGAAATCTTCAAAAATATACATATCGCAAAAGCATGTCGTCCCGGACATTATCATTTCCGCACATGCAAGCAGCGAGCCTTTATAAACCATATCGGGGTTTAAGTTAGCCTCTGCCGGAAAAATATAATCGTTTAGCCATGTCATAAGAGGCAGATCGTCCGCAAGCCCTCTAAAACAGGTCATGGGGGCATGAGTATGCGTATTTACAAGCCCCGGCATTATTATGCCTCCTTTGGCGTTAATTGTTTTAATCGACTTATACGCAGGCATATCTTTTTTATCGCCTGCAAATATTATTTTATCCTCTTTAACGGCTACGGTTCCGTCTTTAAGATAAGGTAGATTTTTGTCCATAGAAACGAGTATGCCGTTGTGAACCAGTATGTCTATTATGTTATTATCGCTCATTGTTATTCAACCGTATTTTTTATTTTTTTTTCAACCTGTCTTTTTTATAACTTTTTTTATTAATGAAGCAAGAATATTCGCGGTTTTATTTGCCGTTTTTATTATATCTTCAAGCATCGCGGGCGTAGGATTATCAGGGTTTGCAATGTTTGTAATTGCCGATAATCCGAGAACGGATATATTGGAATGAATTGCGGCAATAACCTCCTGTATTGTGGATAACCCTACCGCGTCCGCTCCTATTATCTTTAAAAATTTAATCTCTGCAGGCGTCTCTAAAGACGGACCATGCAAACCAGCATAAACCCCTTGTTTAATATCAATATTAATTTTTTGGGATGCTTTAAACGCAATTTCAATCATTTTTTTATTATAAACGGAAGACATATCCGGAAATCTTACGCCCCATTTGTCGTTATTTGTTCCGGTTAAAGGGTTTGCTCCGGCAAGATTTATATGATCCGATATTATCATTATATCGCCCGCATAAAATGCGGGATTAATTCCGCCAGAAGAATTTGTTATTATTAAATTTTCTATTCCAAGTTCCTTTGCAACTCTTATCGGAAAGGCTACCTCTTTAGCCGAAAAGCCTTCATAGAGATGAAGTCTTCCGAAAAGGATAATGACAGGTATGTTATTGATGCTTCCGAAAATAAATTCCGCATTATGACTTGGAGCCGTAGATACGGGGAAATAAGGAATATCTTTATAAGATACTCTGGCGTCTATAGCTGCGGAGGCGGCTATTTTATTTCCGAGTCCAGTTCCCGTAAGGATTGCCGTTTGGAGATTATTTTTTATAAAGGGCTTTAAATATTCCGAGGCTCTATAAACTTTATCTTCGTATAAAAGCATAATTTTTCTTTATTTATGATTTAGTTAAGAGATTTTTCCCGCCTTGTTCCTCAAAATGGCAAGCAAAAAAAATCGGCGGAATAACGCTGCAAAAATAAGAGGTTTGTCGTTTCTATCAAGTCGATAACTGCCTTTATTATTTTGATAATCATTTCCTTTTGCATCTATTTTTTTTAGATGCGGGCTTTTTTCTCCGTATCATCAAAAGCGGAAGTTTTTTAGTCCGCCACTTTAAATTGGTTAAAAAAGAATTATATCAATACGGGTTGAAATATCAAGAAATATCATTTTTAATCGGATCAAACCTTAATAAATAGGTTTAAAAGGTAAAGAAACTTGAATTTTTTTCTATGGAATTATAAATTTATGAATAGGGATTAAGATAATTATAAGATTTCTATTTTTTTAGCTCGTTTTTATCTTTACGTCTCGCATTTTATATTTTAAGTTGTATTATAAAGATATTGACAAGTTGATATGATCGGCTTATATATACCTGTTTGAAAAAGTAAAAAGCGGGTATAGCTCAGTTGGTAGAGTACAAGCTTCCCAAGCTTGGGGTCGCGAGTTCGAATCTCGTTGCCCGCTCTATTTTTTATTTAAAAAAGATAAAGGTAAAAAACGGGAACTTATCAAAAACGGGTTTAACCCGTTTTTCTATTTTTATAAGATAATATGAAATACAAAGTTAAAAAACGGAAACAACAGAAGGCAGAGCATAAAACATCCGAGATAGTAAAGCAGGTTGCGGATATTGCGGAGCCTGTATGTCTCGCCGAAGGTATGGAGTTGATTTATGTAGAGTATAAGAATCAATCTGGCAATAGAAAACTTTGTATATATATAGATAAAGAGGAAGGCGTAAATATTGAGGACTGCGCCTTAATAAGCAAACAACTCGGTAATCTTCTTGATATAAATCTGAATTTAGATCAGTCTTATAATCTGGAAGTATCTTCGCCCGGCAGCAGAAGACCGATATCAAAAGAGTCTGATTTCCAAAAATTTGCAGGAAATTCCACAACTCTTTACACATCCTGTTCAAATGCGGGTAAAAAGAAGATAAAAGGAATAATAGAAGGAATCTCCGAAGGAATCGTTAGCGTAATAGTAAGCGGTGAGCATGTCCGCATACCTTTTGAAACGATTTACGGGGCAAGACTCAATAATTTTTCTAAAGGAGACCTTTAAATTATGTTTATAAACGATATCAAACGTGTTATCGAACAG
>JAOZTP010000019.1:0-1581 GCA_029939135.1 Desulfobacterales bacterium | reverse complement strand
TAAAGGAGACCTTTAAATTATGTTTATAAACGATATCAAACGTGTTATCGAACAGATAAGCAAAGAAAGAGGTATAGATTCCGAATTTTTGATAACAACTTTAAAGGATGCTTTAAAAGCGGCGGCTAAAAAAAGATATGGAATAAATATAGATATAGAGGTAAATTATAACGAAGAAACAGGCGAACTTGAAGTTTTTGAATTTAAAGACGTAGTGGAAAATGTGGAAGACGACGCCTTGCAAATCAGCATGGAAAAGGCTTTAAAACTTGATCCGGAATCTGAAATAGGAGATAGTTTAGGTAGAAAAATAGACGCATCCGAATTAGGAAGAATAGCGGCGCAGTCTGCAAAACAGGTAATAATTCAAAGAATGAAAAATGCTGAAAAAGAGGCGGTTTATTCCGAATTTGTCGGACGTAAGGGAGAAATAATCAACGGGATAGTCTTAAGACGGGATAAAGGAGATATAATAGTTAATCTCGGCAAAACCGAAGCGATACTTCCAGTAGCGGAACAGATGCCGAAAGAAACCTATAAAAGAAAAGAACGGGTTCGCGCATACATATTAGACGTGCTTTCCGAAGTCAAAGGGCCGCAAGTAATTTTATCAAGAACCCATCCGAATTTCCTTATAGCGCTTTTTAAAGCAGAAGCGCCTGAAATAAGCGAAGGGGCAATTAAAGTAGTGGTCGCCGTAAGGGATGCAGGCATACGGGCTAAAATAGCGGTTACTTCGGATAACCCCGATATAGATCCGGTAGGTTCTTGCGTAGGTTTGAGAGGCAGCAGAGTCCAAAACGTAGTTCAAGAGCTTAAAGGCGAAAAGATAGACATTATTCAGTGGAGCTCCAACAGCGTTAAATTTGTATGCAACGCTATGTCTCCCGCCGAAATATTAAGAGTAATAGTAAATGAAGCCTCAAATTCAATGGAAATGATAGTGTCGGACGATACATTGCCATTGGCAATAGGCAGAAAAGGACAGAATATAAAATTAGCCGCAAAGCTTACCGGCTGGAATATAGACGTAAAAAGCGAATCTGCGTATAGCGAGAATCTTAAAGACGGTTATGCTTCTTTAATAGCGCTTAAAAAAGTCGGTTCTCAATTAGCGGGTAAGTTTACGGAAAAAGGCTTTTTTTCGGCAATGGATATAGTAAGCGCATCTGTCGAAGATATTATGCAGGTTGAAGAAATTTCGGAAGAAGAAGCGGAAGAGATAATTAAAGAGGCGAAGGATTATATTGCGGGCTTAAAGTAGTGTTTGAAAAGTCTGCCAAAAATTAAAAATGCAATGGGATGAAAGGTATGATTATGGCAAAGATTAGAGTGTATGAACTTGCCAGAAAGCTTAATTTGAGCAACAAAGCTCTAATTGACAAACTTGAAAAATTAAATATTTCCGTCAAGAGCCATATGAGCGTTATAGAAGATAAGGATGAACTAATCGAAAAGATTAAAAAAACCGAAACCGAAACTAAAACCGTAAAAGCGAGCGTCAGCGAAACGCGCGTAAAATCTACTATTATCAGACGAAGACGGAAAAATGTTAAGACGCCTGATCGGGAAAAAGCGGGT
>JAOZTP010000108.1 GCA_029939135.1 Desulfobacterales bacterium | reverse complement strand
GAATAGCCTGCCTGCTTATATAAGAATAATTTTTTCCGTCGCATGAAATCTTTTTTAAAGATAAAATATTGCCTACGCTTTCGCCGTAGTTTAAATTGGAAGCTTTAAAAATAAACGCCAAATGAAGATATTTTGCTTTGTTTTCCATTTTTCAATTATCCCCTTTTTTATTAAATTCATTATCTTTTTTCTCATATTTTTCATATAACAAGCCGTTTATAAAAGAATATCCGAAGGTTAAAAAATCGTCTGTATCAATCAGTTCATTTTGTCCGAAACGAATATCCATTTTATGACTCATCATAATACGAATATATTTATCCAAAAATTTATCCCTATCCGATATTTTTAAATCGTTTAAAAAACGATATACAATACCTTCTACTTGATTAAGTTTTTTTTCTTTTTTTAACCTCCTTCTTAAATCTCTGCCGTTTCCAAATCCTTTTTTGGATATATTAAGACTTTTTTGTTGCATAGACGCCTCCTTATAAAATCGAATATAAGATAAAATATGTTCCGAGATACGATATAAATTATACATAGTTTTAATCGAAGAGCTTAAATAATATTCAAAATAGCCGTTAAGAACCAAAAATCCTATCTGTTTTTTAACGGTTAAAAGAAGAAGCTCCTCGCCGACATCATAATAATCTTTTTTTATTATATAACCTCCGAGCCGTTTTAATTTATCAAAACGATCCTCTTTATTTAAAAATTCCGCCGTTTTTTTATCTATATTGTAATTGTAAAGATTATAACCTTTGGTGCTTTGACCGCTTAAAATAGGGTTGTCCGCCATTTCAATAAAATTGATATTATCGTCAACATTCTTTATTTGCTTCGATCTTATGAATCTTACGCTCTCTTGTATCATTGCATATAAAGGCTTATCATTTTGCATGTCTAATAAGCCTTTAAAACTTTTTACGCTTTCATAAAGTTCTATTACAGACGAATTGCGATTTATAAAATAGAAAAAATTAAGCCAGTTGTTATCCTGTTTTTTCAAATTATATGCAAAAGCAATAACTGCGCATTGATAAATCAAAGCGCATACGGAGCAAACTTTGGTTTTAGTATCTTTATAACCCCAAACCCAATTTTTATTATCCTTATTAACGCCTATTAAATTGGAAATAGCGTTGCTAAACTCCTCGCTTGCTTTTCTTTGCTGGCAGGAAAGACAATACTCGTTATTTTTTATTTTTTTCTCCTTAATATTAGATATTTTCTTTATATATTTTTCTATGTTTTTATAAGAAGAAACCCCTTTAAGCTTTAAGCCGACAAAATCGGATAACGCATTTTTATTGCTATTTAAAATCGTATTATATATTTTTAAATCCGAATAACCTGTTATTTCGGCAATAATATGCTCGGCTAACTTTATTACTTCATCCTTTTCCTCTATATCCTGTTTCGGCAATAAATTCAGACTTGTTAAAAATTTTTTATATTGTCCTTTTTCTTCTATATTTTTAATTTTAGAATATGGCTTTTTAACTTTTTTATCTTTTAATTCTTTTAAAACCCCCTCTATTTTACTCAAATAAGCCTGCTTTTTAAAAAATAAGAAAAAAAGCCTACTTAAAAATTTATCCGTAAAGCCTTCTAAAACTTCATTCTCGAATTCAATAAAGTTTTCTCCTATATTAACGCCTTCAATATTTGTAGGGTCTATAGCCCAATCGCTTAATGTCGCTAAAAACCCTACAATTCCGGCGTTAAAATACCAGTCTCTCATATAAATTTTATGCTTCATACAACCCCCATCATCCCGTACCCCTGCGATCTTTTAGCTCCGAGTCCGGCGTCGTAAACAAGTTTTAATATATCCGGCGGGGCTTTGATTTCGATTATGTTTTTTATTCCTATTTCTCCGGCATAGCTTACGGCAAAAGCCTTTTCTATGCCGTTAGGGAAATCTATTTCAATATCGGTTTTTTCTATTTTTGCGTCTAAAAACTCTTTTGATAAAAATTTTATGTTGTTAAAAAGAGCCTCCTTTATCAAATCGGAATTTTCGGATATAAACTCGGTTTTTTCGGTTTTATTAGGAACCGATATTTGCCTTATAAGAACTGGGGAATAAGGTTTGAATTTAATTTTATCTTTTTGAAAAAAGGTATCTTTTTCCAAATGGAAATTTGCAATTTTCATCTCGGATACGCCGGGAAAAAGAGGATAATCCTTTCTTAATCCTACAAGCCCGTTATAAACGTGTATTAAAAAGATAGGATCATAAGAGGAAAGATAAAGATTAATTCTATTGCCGCAAAGGGTAAAATGGTTTTTTCCGCTATTATCCTCCTCTCTATTTATCGGCAGATATGCGGAAAATGTAAAAGGCTTTGGTTTATTTGCCTTTTTTGCGACTGAAGAATAATATTCTTCATATAATGCGGAAGGCTCGCCTCTTGGATTTAAGGTTTCTTTTATAAGAGAAAGGATGTTTTTCCTGTAGGTTTTGGGAATTTTGATGTTGCCGCTATTACTTAAAAAAATACTGCAACCAAATCTCATAAACTTCTCCTTTTGAAAAGCGTTGAAAATTAATTCTTATATTTTTAGATAATTTTTATTTAGAAGTCAAATAATGTCAAATTGCAAAATTTATCAATTAAGTCTTATAGTTATGGTAGCGAAAAGCGCCCTATTTTTTATTTCAACCTCTTTTAAGAGGAAGCCTTATTATAAAAGAAGAGCCTTTTCCTTGCTCGGAGATAACCTCTATTGTTCCGCCATGCTCATGAACTAATTTTTGAGTAACAAGCAGTCCGAGCCCTGTTCCTTTGGATCCTTTAGTGGAAAAAAAGGAGCCGAATAGTTTTTTCTTTACCTCGTCGGTCATGCCCGCGCCGTTATCTTTTATTTCAAATGCTACGGTATTATCCTTCTCTTTTTTTACCGTAATCGAAACTTTATGTTTTGCGTCAAGGTCATGATCGTATATGCAGGCGTCTATTGCGTTTGAGGTAAGGTTTAATAATGCCCTGTACATGCCTTTGGAATCGATTGAAATGTCGGTAAGCAAGGGATCAACTTCGCATAATAACTGAATATCATGCTCTTTTGCGTTTTCCTGTAGAAGATCGCATATCTCTTTTATAAGTTTTTTCGGAGAATACGGCTCATATTCCGGCTCTCTTTCTTTGGAATATGATAAAAGATCGAATACAAGATCTGCGGTTCTTGCGATATTGCTTTTAACCATTCGCCATCCTTGTTCAAATTTTTTGGTCTCCCCTTTTTTAAAGCCTATATCTAATATGTATCCGCCGCCTTTAAGTCCGTGCAGTATATTTTTTATGCAATGAGCCAGTCCCGCTACGGTCTGTCCTACGGCGGCGAGTCTTTCCGATTGTAAAAGCTCTTTTTCAAGACGTTTTATCTCTCTTAAATCCTGAAAAAATCCTACGCTTCCTACTATATTATTCTTTTCATAAAGGATTCTTCCAGAAAATTTTACCGGAATTTCCTCTCCTGTTTTCGATTTTACTATAGTCTCTTTATAAGGGAATATCTTATCATCCGGCATTTTGCTCAAATCAAAAGGATAAATATCCCTTGCGTCAAGTTTCCTTATTATCTCGCTTTTTTTGTAACCAAAAATTTTTTCGGCTTCAGGATTAAATATTACTATTTTCCATTTGTTATCCGTAGCTACGATGCCGTCTGTGGAAATTTTGATTAGTTTTTCTTGAAATTTGCTTTTTCTTTCAAACTCTTTTGTAGCAATGCCGCACATTAATTCCATATCTTCGGTATATGATTTTAACTGTCGGTTAATGGCAGCCTTTTTTTTCGCCCTTTTTATAGCCACTGCAAGCGCTTCGCTTTTTACCGGCTTGTTTATAAAATCGGAGGCTCCGTATTGCAGCGCTTCTATTGCAGAATCTATATCGCCATGCCCGGTTATTATTATTACTTGCGCATTATGATCGATCCCTTTTATACTTTTTAATACTTCTAACCCTGTCATTTCCGGCATTTTTATATCTGTTAAAACTATATCCGGTTTTTTATTTTTAAATATTTCAATCCCCTCTTTTCCGGAAGGGGCGGTTAAGGTTTGGTAGCCGTCCGCTCTAAGCGACATAGAAAGCAGTTTCAAGATATCTTGCTCGTCATCTATTATTAGTATTTTTTCCATAATTTTATCCAATCATAATTACAATTTACATATCTCGGCATTATAAACGCAAAAAAGGATGATTACAAAAAGTATGATAAAATTCGATTGTATAACAAAGTGGTTTGTTCAAGTTGAAGGCGGATAACAATTTTTAACCGCAAAAATACTGAAGTATTTCGAGGATTAAAAATTGTTACCCAACGCCAAAATTGGGCAAACTACGAAGTTAGACAACCGAATTTAAACAGCGGGAAACGTAACTTTAAAGGTAGTTCCCTTGCCCGCCTCGCTTTTTATATCTATTTTACCATCATAATCTTCCACTATTCCATGGCTTATGCTGACTCCAAGTCCTGTTCCTTTGCCAACCATTTTTGTAGTAAAGAATGGCTCGAATATTTTGCTTATGGTATCTTTTGACATTCCTATGCCGCTATCCGCAACCGTAGCCGCAACCATGTCGTTTTCGGTAAATGTCTTTACCGTAAGCAGTTTTTCAAACTCTTTTTCGTCGCCGTCCTCCTCTTTTTCGTCCATAGCATCTATAGCGTTTGTTACAAGATTTATAAAAACCTGTTCCAAACGATTATGATCCGCCGTAATAGGCGGCAGATCTGAATCAAGTTCAAGGACAAGTTTTATATTATGAGATTTTATCTGATAACCTAAAACGTTAAAAACTTCTCTGATAGGATTATTTAGATTTATCATGCTCCTTGCCGCGTCAGACTGACGGGAAAAATCTCTAAGATGCTTGATTATTGCGGCGGCTCTTTCAACATTATTTGAAATGTCTTCGGCTATATCTTTTAACTGCTCGGGGCTGATACTCTCCCCTTTTTTGATCATTTTTATAAAAAAATCGGCGCATATTTGAAGCACATTTAACGGCTGATTGATTTCATGCGCCATGCCTGAAGCCATAAGACCGAGCGTTGTCATTTTGGACGCCTGTATAAGCTGGATATCTTTTTCAACCATTTCCGTAACGTCCGTCGTTGACGCTATAAATACGTCATTTTCTTTATAAGTCGCATAAGAGACGCTAATATTTACATAAAAAGGAATTTCTCCTTTTTTATAATGTTTCTTTTTTGAAAATAGTATGGATTGTTCGTCCGAAAGCTCTTTTAATCCTTTTAATATTTCTTTATCATTCTCATCTCCGAGTTTTAAAAATAGACTATTGTACAATTCCTTTTTGGAATAGTTGTAGCATGTTGCGGCTCGCCTGTTGACGTCTAAAATTCTTAATGTTTTTGCGTCAACAATAAATATCGGGTTAGGATCGTTGTTAAAAAAGGATATGTATCTTTCGTGAAGATCCGCCAACCTTCTATTTCTAAGCTCAAGCTGATCTTCCGCCTCTTTTTTTTTCGTAGTATCCCATAAGGTTTCTATTGCGCCTATTATTTTGCCTTCCGTATTTTTTATCGGAGCCGCAGTAAAAAAAACCCATTTGTTAAGATTCGGAAAAAATTCTTCGGCTTCATAACCTCCTTCTATTAAAGGGGATTTACGCCATTTTTTTCCATAGTATTTATTTATTTCTCCTGCTTCACATTGATCTAATATTATATCCGCCATTATAGGACGTTTTTTATCTCTAAAAGGCTTCCATTGCCGATTGGTTCCGACCATTTCTTTTGCGGAACAGCCTGTTAATTTTTCTAACGCTTTATTCCAATGAACTACTATATGCTCTTTGTTTATCACAAAAGTAGGCGCTGTGCTGCCGTCAATTATCTGATATATAAGCAGTTCGTCTGCAGGACTTTCTTCATACACTCTTTGTTTTGTCATAATTTAATCCAATTTGTTAAAAAAATATAAGTGTTACTATTAAAAAACAGGGTATTAAAAATATCAGAGAATACTTTAAGATGTATCCGAAAAACCCCGGCATTTTAATCCCCGACGCTTCGGCTATGGATTTTACCATAAAGTTGGGAGCGTTTCCTATATAACTGCATGCTCCGAAAAATACGGCTCCGGTAGATATTGCTTTAAGGTATATTGCTTTTTCCGTCATTAGCAAGCGGACGGCTTCGCTTTCTGGCATGCCTGCATAAAAGCTTCCGAGAGCCGTATTGAAAAATGTTAAATATGTAGGCGCATTGTCAAGAAAAGTTGAAAGAAGCCCGACAACCCAAAAATAATGATACGGCTCTTTAACGGCTTCTATTATAAACCCCAAAACGCCTTTTTCGCCGGCTTTTAATATAAGAAGGCAGGGCGCCATAGTAATGAAAATTCCTATAAAAAGAGTCGCTACTTCTATTATGGGAAACCATGTAAATTCATTATCTTCGCGCAAACTTCTCGGAGTTGTTAAAAGAGAAAGAAAACCGAACAAAATTAAAAGTCCGTCTCTTATCCAATCAAGCGTCGCCCTGTGAATTCCGAATGTATTAACCTCGCCCAGATCAAACAGCCCGCTTGCCAAAACCGCGCCGACTATGCCAGCAAGAAATAAAAAATTATATGTGCCTTCTAATTTTAAGGGAATTTTTTCCTCTTTAACGGCGGGAATTTTTTCTTTACGATAATAGTAAGAATCCATTATAAAATATACGACAATAAGGATTATAGATACCGTAAACATCTGAAAAAATAGATTGAATGTCCATAAAAAGTTTACCCCGTGCAAAAAACCCAAAAAAAGAGGCGGATCCCCCAAAGGAGTAAGAGAACCGCCAACATTTCCCACCAAAAATATAAAAAATACGATCATAAAAGTTTTATTTTTTCTATAATTATTTGCCCTTATCATCGGACGAATAAGAAGCATTGCCGCTCCGGTGGTTCCCATCCAAGAAGCCAAT
>JAOZTP010000018.1:22265-23499 GCA_029939135.1 Desulfobacterales bacterium | reverse complement strand
TCGAAAAGGTATAAAGCAGCAAAAGAGACGTTCCGTATATAATGGAACTTGCTATCTCCAGCGCTCCTGCGTAAAGCGAGGCGGTTACAATCAATATTATCAAACCGGCAAGCGATAAAATCGCGCCCGCAAGATGCGTTATACTATTAAAAATTTCCTCTTTGGGCATAAAAAAATCTCCTGATGATATAATTATTATATTTTTTAGATATGTTGCAAAGCTATATATTTATATCTTTATAATTACAATATAAGTTTTTTGTTTGACATAAAAGTAAAGCCGAAGTTTTTATAAAAATTAAGTTGCAAAAATAACAAAGTTGGGTAATAAATTAAAATCTTTTAAAGAGATATATAGTAAAAAATCGGGAACTAATAAAGCTGCGCAATTATATATCTATTATTTCCTCAGTCGTATATTTAAAATAAAAAACATGCCAAATACCGTAAAAAAAGAAAAAAGTATTATTTCCGAAAAAAAGGGGAAAACAACAAAAGAAAAGATTGAAAAAACCTTTACGGAGGAACTTATTATAGGAATTTGCTTTCCTATAGGCTCATTAAGCAAGATAGTAATAGATACGATTAAAAAAAGGCTTGAAACCGGATACGCTTATGAGGTTGAGACTATAAAATTATCCGATTTTATCCTTAAATATTACGAAAAAAAATTTGACGGAGAAAAGGGTAAAACCGAAAAGTACTCCGCATTAATCTATGAAATTCGCGGCGGAGATTATTTAAGGGAAAAATACAACAGATCAGTTTTAGTTGAATTGGCTATAAAAAACATACGAGAAGATAGAGAGAAAAAAACGGAAGATATAAAAGGAAAACGTAAATGCTATATTATTGACTCTCTTAAAAATATTGAGGAGTTAAGATTATTAAGAACCATATGTCGCGAAGTATTTTACTTGTTCGGCATTTTTTCGCCTAAACAGGAAAGACAGAATACGCTTGCAGAAAAAGAACTATCTTCAAAGGAAGCGGAAAAGATAATTGCCACGGACGAACATGAAGATAACATTCATGGGCAAGACGTAAGAAACACATTTGTTGAAGCTGATTTTTTTGTTAGAATTTCAGAATGCAATAAAAAAGATATTGATAAAAAAATAGAAAAATATTTTCATCTGATTTTTAATAGCGATATAATAACGCCAGATTATCAAGAAACGGCAATGTATAACGCAAAGTCCGCCGCTGGAAATTCGGCTTGTTTGTCCCGACA
>JAOZTP010000018.1:0-22165 GCA_029939135.1 Desulfobacterales bacterium | reverse complement strand
AAAAGTAAGGATACTACTGTATGACGGCGTCGCTCCGAGAAGATATTTGAATTTTTTCTCTATAAATAGCGAAGATAGAAAAACAGACGATGGAAAAATAAAAGAAGTTAAGCTTAAACAAACGGTTCCAAAAGCAAGATTGTCTTTACGAGCAATACCGGAATTGGAAAATCAGGCTATTCATGCGCTTAATGAATGCGGATTAATTAAAGGGGGCGATAATGAAAAAACAGGTAAAAAATAATAACAAAGGTTCTAAACAGCTTAAGTTGGATTTTTCTTTCGCTTCTAATAATCAAAACGTTTCATCTAATTTTAATAAAGTCGTAAGCATAAATTATTATGAAGAGTTAAGAAGAAAAGAAATAACAAGCTATATAATTAAGCATACCCAATCTTTTTAATAGTAGAAAACACCTAACGCCGAAGCTTTTAATATAACGGAAGAGTTGCCGGATAACTGTTTTTTAAGTTTTATAGTCCCTTCAAACCTTATTTTCCCCTTGTCCCTGCCGAAACATTACGTGAAAATCAATCGAACGCAATAGATTTTTATCATAGCAAAAGCTTAATTTTTATAAAAATTAAGCTGCAAAAGTAAAAAACTCGAGTAACGGATAAAATGCCGACAATTAGATTTAGACGCAAAAAAAGGATTAATTGTTCCAACTTTCATTGATACTTATGATATGATAAACATAATTAGCTTTAAATAGAGATTGCAATGTAACCCCTTACGTTTTGAGACTTTGCATTGTAAAAATAAAATAATGAAAAAAATAAAAAGTAAAATAGAAGCGATTATAACCGATAAGGAAAAATGCCCCCTTTTTTTTAAATTTTTTTTATCTGCATTATCCGTTCTTTATAAGTTTGCAGTATGCGCAAATAATTTTTTATATAAAAAAAAAATCAGACAAATAAAAAAACTCCCCTGCTTTGTAATATCCGCAGGCAATATTTGCGCGGGAGGAACCGGAAAAACCCCTTTGGTTATGTATCTTGCCGAATTAACGCAAAAATTAGGATATAAGCCCGCAATAGTAACAAGAGGGTATAAAGGCGGATATGAAAAAAAAGGCGGAATTGTAAGCGACGGCAAAAAAATATGCGCAAATCAAAAAAATGCCGGAGACGAGCCATTTATGATTGCGAAGCGATTAAAAAATATACCGGTTATAGCCGGAAAAAACAGATATAAATCCGGTATCCTCGCAATAGAAGAATTCGGAGCGAATATAATAATATTAGACGACGGTTTTCAGCATCAAAAACTATTCCGCAATATTAACCTGCTTCTTGCGGATTATAAAAAGCCGTTCGGAAATAAAAAATTGTTGCCGCGCGGAATATTGAGAGAGCCGATCTCCTCCGTTAAAAGAGCCCATGCCGTAATTTTAACAAGAGCCGAAAACTTCATTTCGGAAGATATAGAAAAAATAACCGCCTTGCCGGTTTTTAAAAGCGCTCATACCCCTTTTATAATAAAAAATAAGAAAATAATATCGGATAAAAATTTTTTAAAAAATAAAAAAGCGGTTATCTTTTCGGGCATTGCCCAAAACAAAGAGTTTTATAAAACAGTTCATAAACTCGGCTGTTCTATAAAAAGCTTTATAGAATTTGAGGATCATCATAAGTATGAAAAAAAAGATTTTGAAAAGATAAATAGCGCCGCAAAAAATATAAACGCCGACATTATAATCACTACCGAAAAAGATTACGTTAAAATACCTGCGGATATAATTTTTTTTTGCAAACTTATCATTATAGGAATAAATATGAAATTTGCGGATGATAGTTTGCAAAATTTCGATAAGTTTATTGAGGATAAATTGAAAAATGCCAAACTTTAAAATAAAGCCCCTTAAAATAAAAGCGATTTTAGACGGCAGACCCGGACATGAAAAGCAGACAATAGGGATATTAAAAGCTTTGGAAAAGCTTACTCCCATAACCGTAGAGTATAAAACGGTAAGACCTGCTTTGCCTTCCTATATAAAAAACAGCTTGATATATCTACTCGGCAAAGCATTCGGCTTTGCCAACTCTTTTCTGCTATCCTCTTTTGATATTATAATAGGAACCGGAACATATACCCACCTGCCCGTATTAATCGAAAAAGAAAAATACCGCGCAAAAGCGGCGACCTGCATGACGCCGGAACCGTTTTTAATAAATAAATTCGATCTCTGTTTTATTCCGTTTCATGATAATCCGAAACTAAAAAAAAATATCCTTACAACTATAGGACCTCCAAACCTTTCCGTTCATAACCCGGATAAAAACGACAAAAAAGGATTAATTCTTGTAGGCGGAGCGGATAAAAAGAATCGCCATTACAAATGGGATACAAATTATATAACAAAAAAAATCGAAAAAATTCTAATCAACAACCCCGTAATCGAATGGACAATATCATCTTCCCCCAGAACCCCAATTGATGCGTCCGAAAGTTTAAAAAAAATTGCTTCTAATAGAAAAAACGCTATTTTTTTCGATTACAAAGATACGCCCAAAGGCTGGGTAGAAAAAGAATATGATCAAAGCCGTTACGTCTGTTTGACGGCAGACAGCATGTCCATGATATACGAAGCGATTAGCGCCGGATGCATAGTCGGAATAATTCCGATTTTATGGAAAGAAAAAAATAATAAATTTCAAGAAAGTATCCGATATTTAATGAAAAAAAGATATGTCGTAAGCGCCAACGCAATAGAAAAAGAGCAAAATTCGGCATTAAACGCTATGCCGCCTAACGAAGCCGCAAGATGCGCAAAGGAAATATTAAAAAGATGGCATCCTCAAAAATTAAAGTAATACAAATCCTGCCCGAACTTGAAGAAGGGGGCGTAGAAAAAGGAACCTTGGAACTATCAGATTATCTTGTAAAAAATAAACATCATTCCATAGTTATTTCAGCGGGCGGCAGAATGGTAAAAACCCTTCAAGAACAAGGCGGCTTGCACATAACTCATAAATACATACCGGAAAAAACTCCGCGCTCCCTTATCCACATACCCGGCATAAGAAACATAATATTAAAAGAAAAACCGAATATACTCCATCTTCGTTCCAGACTTCCCGCATGGATAGCATACCTTGCGTATAAAAGCCTGCCGAGAAAAAAAAGACCCAAACTTGTAACTACGTTTCATGGTTTTTATTCCATAAACAAATACAGCGCAATAATGACAAAAGCGGATAAAATAATAGCGGTTTCAAATATAATAGCCCGACATATAAAAAAAGAATACGGCATTGCTGAAGATAAAATAAAAATAATACACAGAGGGGTAAATAATAGATATTTAAACACGGATAAAATAGAAAAGGATCGGCTTGAAAATTTAAAGAAAAAATGGGGAATCGACTCAAAACAAATTCCTTTAATTCTACTTCCCGCAAGACTAACAAGACTTAAAGGGCACGATCTTTTTATAAAAAGCCTTTCTTTAATATCGGATCTTAAATGGAGAGTAATATTTGCCGGCGACATACCCTCTAACTCAAATTACGTTAATGAGCTTAAAGGTAAAATAGAAAAATTAAAACTTACAAAAAGAATTCTTTTTGCCGGACATTGTTCCGACATGCCTGCGGCGCTAATCCTTTCGGATATAGTAATATCCGCATCAGTTAAGCCGGAATCATTCGGAAGAACAACAATAGAGGCGCAAGCCGTAGGCAAAGCCGTAATAGCCCCCGCTTTCGGGGGAAGTTTGGAAACAATTAAAGATGGTTATACAGGATGGCTTTTTGAGCCAAAAAATGCCGAATCTTTGGCGCAAGCCTTAAAAGATGCTCTTTTAAATAAAGAAAAAAGAGAAAAACTTGGGGAACAGGCAAAAGAGCAGGTGCAAAAGAATTTTACGACAAAAAAAATGTGTCAATCCACCGTAGAACTTTATAAAGAATTAATAGCTAATTGACTATTTTTACCGGTTGCCTTATAGAAAAACCTCGAAAAAAGGCTTTAAACCTCAAACAACTTCAAGGAGATAAAAACATGTATGGATGCGGAGACTTAAAAAAAGGGTTAAAAATAGAAATAGAGAACGAACCCTATGTAATAACCCATTTCGAGTTTGTAAAACCGGGCAAAGGACAGGCTCTTTATAAATGCAGGTTAAAAAATATGATAACCGGCTCCCAATTCGACAGAACATACAGATCCGGCGAAAAATTCGACGAGGCAAACCTTTCCGAATCCGACATGGAATACCTATATTTTGACGGCGAAAACTACTGCTTTATGAATAGCTCAACTTACGAGCAGGAATTTTTAACGCTGGAACAGATAGGCGAGGCAAAAAATCTTTTAAAAGAGAATACCGTATGCAGCATTTTAATGTTTCAGGAAAGACCGATCGGAATAACCTTGCCCAACTTCGTAGAGCTTAAAATTACAAAAGCGGATCCTTGGGTTAAAGGAGACACCGCATCCGGCAGCTCCAAACCGGTTACATTAGAAACCGGATATACCCTTAATGTTCCGCCATTTATAGAAGAAGGGGAAAAAATAAAAATAGATACAAGAACAGGGCAATATGTAGAGCGGGTAAAATAGGGTTTTGCGATATTATAATAAAAATAAAAAACAATTAATCGGATAAAAATAAAATGGAAATATCCACATTTAAAGAAGACCTTATCGGGCTTAAAGATTTTGCCGAACAAATGGAAAAATTTATAAAAGTAGAACAACGATATGTAGAGGAAAGCCTTGTTATTAGTCTTAATGCCGGTTTTGGCTCCGGAAAAAGTACATTCTTTAAAATGTGGAAAGAACAGATACTTAAAAACAACAATTTAAATTTGGTTGAAATTAACGCTTGGCAGGATGATTATTATAACGAACCGTTTATCCCGCTTATATCGGCAATAATCGAGACCTTAAAAAAAAATAATAACGAAAAGACCGAACTGACTGATAAAGCTAAAAAAGCGTTGCCGTTTTTACGAACAATAGGAAATCAAATTGCAAATAAATTGACTGGAATAGATTTAGAGGCTGCCATAGAGTCAACCAATAAGAAAACTTTGGACAATATTTTTACCTCTTTTTTTGAAAAAAAGAAGGCGTTAAAAGAGCTTAAAAATTCAATAACCGATTCAATTAAGAAGAAGAAGCAGAATATTCTTATATTTGTTGACGAATTAGATAGATGCCGTCCCGATTATGCTATTTCTTACCTTGAAACAATCAAGCATATTTTTGATATAAAAGGATTAATTTTTATATTGGCAGTCGATCGGAAACAATTAGAGGCTTCCGCAAAAGCGGCTTTTGGAGCGGAACTTAATTTTGCCGAGTATTATAGAAAATTTATACATAGAGAAATTGACCTGCCAAAACCGGACGCGCGCTCTTATAAACAATTTGCTTTAAAATATATTGATTGTTATTTGGAAAATAAGCGTTATTGTCATCTTGAATTAAACCAATCTCGAAAAGATAATATTGTAGCGCTGATTAGTTCCTTAAAATTGACCCCGAGACAGATTCAGGAGGTTTTCAGAATCATGGGACATGTTTTAGAAACGGATGAAGTAAACAAAGGCATGCTACGTTGGACTACTGGAGCAGGAACAATATTAATGTCCGTTTTAAAAATTGGCAAGCCGTATATTTACAGAGCATTAGGAAACCAAAATTTAGGAATTAAAGAAGCGGGAAGCTTTTTAAGACAAATAGAGGCAAATGAAAGAGTTTTGGGTTGGTGGTTTAAAATTTTATATACCGGCAAAGGATTAAAAGAATCGGAGATAACCTCAAAGAGTAAAAAGGATATTTATAACGAAGCAGGTTTTACAAGCGTAAGCAGTTTAAAGCGATTCGAGGGTGAATGGGAAGAGGAATTGAATACGAATTTTAAAACAATTTTTTCCAAAATTGAAAAACTTTCTGCTTGGAATTAACAAGGTCGCAAAAATAGTTTAACAGGACTATTCCCGAATTATTTCCGTCTTTTAATCAAGGGATTTCTCCTCGCTTTGCTCGTCGAAATAACAGCGTAACATAGAGTTATTCAATATCTTTACAAAAAGATTTGCGTTGTCATAATTTGTTAAAAAGATAATTCTATGGATGTCCGAACCCAATTGAAAATTAATATATTATAAAAATAAAAATTGTTAATTTGCTCAAATTCGAGGGAATTAAAATAAACTGTAATAAAAAAAGCAAAAATGAGCCATAAAATAGCAGTAGCAATAAGCGGCGGGGTAGATTCCTTAACAGCCGCCTATTTATTAAAAAAGCAAAAAAAGGATATTTTCGGAATACATTTTTTAACAGGCTACGAAAAAAATAAAATCAATTTTCAACATATTGAAGACGCATTAAAAATAAAAGTCCATACCATAAAAATAAAAGAGGAATTCGATAATAAAATAGTATCCTACTTTATAAAAGAGTATAAAAAAGGAAAAACCCCAAACCCCTGCCTTATATGCAACCCGCAAATCAAATTCGGCGTTATTTTAGACCATGCAAAAAAACTCGGAGCCTCGCGCATTGCAACCGGACATTACGCGCGTCTTGAAAAAAATAATAATAAATGCCGTCTGCTTGCGGCAAAAGATAAAACAAAAGATCAATCCTATTTTCTATCATTTTTAAAACAACCTCAATTGCAAGCCGCTATTTTCCCGCTGGGCGATTATACAAAAGATAAGGTTAAACAGATAGCCGAAAAGAACTTGCCCGCTTTAAAAGCCGAAACGGAAAAGGAAAGCTTTGATATATGCTTTATAAAAAATAAAAAATATTCCGAATTTTTAAACTTTGCTCAAAAAACCGGCGATATTTGCGACAATAAAGGCGAAATAATAGGAAAACATAATGGGCTTCATCTTTTTACCATAGGACAAAGAAGAGGAATAAATATTCCGGCTTCCAAACCGTATTATGCGCTAAAAATAGACCCGAAAAATAACAGGCTTACCGTAGGACATAAAAAGGAGCTTCTATCTGCACAATGCTTTGTAAACCGCATAAACATAATAAATTCGCCGAGCGACAACCCAGTTAAAATAAAGGCAAAAATAAGGTACAGGCATACTCCGGCGAAAGGAACCCTTTATTTAAGCGAAGATAAAAAAAGCGGAAGAATAATATTTGAAAAGTCGCAATCAGCAGTTACTCCCGGACAAGGGGCGGTATTTTATAATGCGGAGGAGGTTATAGGAGCGGGAATAATAGGATAAGGGGAAAGCTTATCGGTAATTGGAAACATAAAAGCGGGCGCAATATCGAATATAAAAGAATATGAACAAGGCGGATTATTAAGGCTTAAACAATTTTACGAACGAATATGATTTTACGAATAAAGCCCCTTGTATAACAAAAAATAATAAAAGTTATGCAAGGGGCTTTATATTTACGCTTAATTTTATTTTATC
This sequence comes from Desulfobacterales bacterium, assembly GCA_029939135.1. Classification (GTDB taxonomy): domain Bacteria; phylum Desulfobacterota; class Desulfobacteria; order Desulfobacterales; family JAFDMD01; genus JAFDMD01. The sequence continues at coordinate 14,758 of JAOZTP010000018.1, read as the reverse complement.
AGACAAGCCCCATAAGCCTCGGTAAAAACAGAACAAGATCCGGCATATAGGTTATTATAAGCAGAACTACTATTTGTATTATTAAAAAAGGTATCACCGCTTTTGAAACGTATATTATATTCCTCTTTGCAATCGCGCCGCTTATATATAAGCTTACTCCCATAGGCGGAGTGCAGTAGCCTATGGCAAGATTTACGGTTAAGATAAGCCCGAAATGAAGCGGATCGATATTAAAAGCCGACAGCATGGGAAGGCATACTGGACCTAGTATCATTGTAGCGGAAATTATATCTATAAACATTCCGACTATTAAAAATAAAAAATTTATCACAAGCAAAAACATAGCCGGAGACTGAACCGTCTCTAAAACCGTTTCGGTAATTCTTCCTGGTATATTTGAAAGGGTAAGATACCTGCCGAATGCGGTAGCGCAAGTTACTATTATTAATAAAGATGCGCAAGTTACGGCTGACTCTATTGTGATTTTTTTTACATCCTTTATTTTAATTGATTTATGGATAAAAAATTCAACGAAAAAAGCATATACGCTAGCTACTACCGCCGCTTCATTTGCGGTAAACGCTCCTGAAAATATTCCGCCGAATATTATGACCGGAAGCATTAAAGACCATGAACCCTCTTTTAATATTTTTAAAATCTCTTTTCCGTTAGGAATCGGCTGACGGACTATTTTTTTATCTTTTCTAAATTTAAAATAGGTATAAACGGAGACCGAAAACATTATTAGAAAACCCGGAACAAAACCGGTGGCAAAAAGCCCTTTTAAAGATACGTTGCTTATGGCGCTGTATAGTATCATTCCTATACTCGGAGGAATGATTACCCCTAAATTAGGAGATGTGGTCATTATTCCCAAAGCGTATTTTTCCGGATATCCGTTTTCTATTAAAGCAGGTATCATAAATCCGCCCAAAGCCACTACCGTAGCTACGGTAGAGCCGGATATTGCTCCGAAAAGCCCGCAGGCTATAACTCCCGCCATTCCAAGCCCGCCTGGCAGCCAGCTTACAAGCGAGTTTGCCACCTTTATAAGTTTTTCCACTATTGTTCCGGCAGTCATTATATTGCCGCATAAAATAAAAAACAGAACCACAACCAAAGCAAAATTATCAAGCCCTCTAAAAAGAGTTTGAAAAAGAAGCAATACCGGAAAATCGCTAAAACAAACAAAGCCGACAATAGAGGTGAAAAGCAAACATAAAGCTACAGGTATATTTGTAGCCATACATCCTATTAAAATTAATAATATAATTGTATCGCTTGTTTCCATTACGAATAACTCCTTATTGCTCCGTTGTTTGTTCGGCGGTTTTATTTTTTCGCAACTTCATAATATCATAATGAAAAGTCAACATAATGCGTATGAACATCATTGCGCCGGTAATCGGCAGTATTGCAAAAAGATACTTTAAAGGTATTCCCATTATTATGGAATGCTGGTTTGTTATCGCCTGAAGAGCGGTTAATTTATAACCGTATATCATAAGAAGAATGGAAAATGTCAACAGGGTAAAATTGCTAAAAAAGGTAAGCGGAATTTTAAGTTTGGGAAAGATTTGGACAGTAGCGTCAACCTTGATCATTACTCCTCTTCGTATTGCAGCGCTGCATCCTACGAATGTGGTATATATTATTACGTCTCGAACAAGCTCTTCGGACCATGCAAGGCAGTAATTGAATGCGTATCTTAACACTACGTTTATAAAAAGAGAAAAAAGAGCGATCAGCACCGCAATTAATAAAGTCCAATCCTCGAAAAAGCCAAGCGCTTTATCTAAAAAGCGCATTATTTTTTCAATCACATTTTTTCCTTTTTCGTAAGGATTTTTTCCCGCTTTCTTAATTTAATAAAAAAGCGGGATTTTTTATTTTGACGGTTGATATTTATTATCAAGCAAAAAAGGGCTAAAACTATTTATAGCCCATGTACTGCTGCACATCCAAAAGAAAATTTTCTGGCTTATATGCAACTTCCGCATCTTGATTATATATTTTATTTATTTCCTCCGCATATTCTTGATGAACCGCATTCCCCTTTTCCTTTAAAGTCGCAAGATCGGCTTCAGGAAGCGAGAAAAATTCTATTCCGTTTTCTTTTGCCATATTGATCTGATCAATTTCCTGTTGTTTGGTTTTTTCTCTTATATCTTGACATACTTCCGAAATAACCTCTTTAAAGGTTTTTTGAAGATCGGCAGGTAGACTTTCAAACCATGTCTTATTGAATATCCATATAAAAAGCCCCTGAGCGTAATTTAAATAAGTATAATATTTTGCAACCTCAAATTTTTTGGTAATATTGCAAACCGAAGGGGTATGATCAAGACCGGTAATAACCCCTTGTTTTAAAGCGGTAGGAACGTCCGGCCATGGCATAACCACTGGATTAAGTTCCCATTGCGTATATAAAAGCTGATTTACTTCCGCTTCGGCGACTCTAAATTTAATCTTTTTTGCATTTTTCATGGATTTAACCGGTTTTGTGGTAGCCCATCCGTAGTTTCCGTATCCCGTAATATCAAGCCCTATTATACCTTGATGCTCCATAGCTTTCATATAATGATCAAATAGTTTGCCGCTATTTACAAACTTATCTAACTTTTCAAACGAATTAATTAAAAAAGGCAGATTAACAAGTCCGAATCGAGGACCTAAATTGGTAGCCGCTACCGAACTTACCCCCATGCCTTGAATCGCTCCCATTTGCAGCATGTTTAAGACTTCCACTTCGCCGCCAAGAACGCTCAACGGTTTATAATCTATATATATTTGACCGTTTGTTCTTTCCCAAAGCTTATCTCTTATTGCAAAGCCCGTAGAGGAACCGGTTAAAACAGGACTGGAAACATTAGAAACAATACATTTATATTTTGCGCCGGAAGGATCGAATTTCGGTTTCCATGTCTCCAATGGATTTGAATTCGCGGCAGCTGCAAAGGATGCGAAAAACATACAGCAAATAAAAGATATAGCCATAATTAAAGATAATTGTTTCGCTTTCATTAAAAACCTCCTTTGTAAAAAAGTTTAATAAGCAGTCTTTTGACTGCCCGTTTTATATGGAGACTCTTTAAATTGTTTTTTATAAATAAGCAACTTTAACATTAAAATTTATATTATAATATTGTTTTTTGCCGTTTTTATAACAGAATTTCTATTTTTTATAAGCGGCTATCATTATTTCGGGAACATTTCGTATATAATAAAAAGCAGCTCTATCCGGTTTTATATTTAACTTATCCTTTTTATCCCTTTTTCTATAAGGTTAGATATTGTTTGAGCCGGATTTTTAAATTTGCTTAAAAATATCATAGCCGCAATTATATAAGGTTTATAACTCGCCTCTTGATATAACGGTATTTTATATCTATCAAATACGGAAGCTTCAACCTCCCCTTTTTTGCAGGATACGCCGGTAATATCCGCCGGAAGACAGTGCATATATAATGCCTTTCCTTTATTTGTAAGCTTCATAAGCTTTTCAGTACATTCCCAGTCCGTATATTCCGCATTTTGGGCAAGAAGCTCTTTTTCAAGTTTTTTTATAGTCTCGAAATCTCCGGCGCCGTAATAATCGGTTCTTTTTTTCATTGCTTCAAAAGGCGCCCAGCTTTTAGGATAAACTATATCCGCGTTTTCAAAAGCCTCCGCCATATTGTCTGTTTTTGTAAATGTTCCGCCGGATTCCGCAGATTGTCTATTCGCTATTTTTTCAACCTCCGGCATAACTTCGTATCCTTTCGGATGAGCAAGCGTAACCTCCATTCCAAAACGGGTCATAAGTCCTATTATTCCCTGAGGCACGGATAATGGTTTGCCGTAAGAAGGGGAATATGCCCAAGTCATAGCTATTTTTTTACCCTTTAGGTTTTCTACTCCTCCGAAGGTATTTATAAGATGCATAGCGTCCGACATTGATTGCGTAGGATGATCTATATCGCATTGAAGGTTTACAATGGTTGGTCTTTGCTCTAAAATTCCTTCTTTGTATCCGTCCTCGACAGCTGCGGCAACCTCTTCCATATAAGCGTTTCCTTTGCCTATATACATATCGTCTCTTATGCCGATTATATCCGCCATAAAAGAAACCATGTTTGCGGTCTCCCTTACGGTTTCGCCATGAGCTATTTGAGATTTGCCTTCGTCAAGGTCCGAAACCTCAAGCCCGAGCAGATTACAGGCGCTTGCAAAGCTGAATCTTGTTCTTGTGGAATTGTCTCTAAAAATAGATATTCCGAGTCCGGAATCAAAAACCTTTGTCGAAATATTGTTTTTTCTTAACATAGTAAGCAGCTGTGCGGTTTTAAATATCGCCTCTATTTCATGATCCTTTTTATTCCATGTAAGTAAAAAATCGTTTAAATACATTTTGGAAGTGTCAATCGCTTCAAGTTTTTTTATAAGTTCCTGTTTCGTCATTAATCGCTCCTTTAAATTCCGCCGTACAACTGCGTGGTTTGCACGTTTTTGGCGTTGAAATTTTTTTTAAATCCTCGAAATAGCTTATTCTATTCCTGCGGTTAAAAATTTTTATTATTATTTATTTCCCCTTTTAATTGCAGGGGATAATTATTTTTTTTACGGTTAAATGGTTTTCTATTTTTAATCGCAGTCAATCATATTGATCGGACACATCACAGTTTGGACAATTTCGAGATTCATCCTTGCTCAGCTCGTCAAAATAACAAGCGAAAATCATAAGCCTTTAATTATCCCCTTTAAACCCGTCTTATGTCCTGGTTCCGGTTTTTATGGGGTTATAATTGTTCCGTAGCCCTTTTTTATGCCGTCGCTTAAATGTTCCGGCGAGGTAATAATAACCTTTTTCCCCCCGTTTTCTATAAAATTTATTGCGGCTTCTATTTTAGGCATCATACTGCCTGCGGCAAAATGTCCCTTTTTTAAATACTCTTTGATCCGATCCAATCTAACATGCTCAAGCGGTTTTTCATTCTTTTTTCTAAAATTAATATAAACATGACTTATATCCGTAGAAATAATAAAAATTTCCGCTTTTATTTCCGAAGCAAGCATTGCCGAGGTTAAATCTTTATCTAATACCGCGTCAATCGGCTCTATGAAACCGTTTTCTTTTTTTATTACCGGTATTCCGCCGCCGCCGCATGCTATTACTATATAATTGTTTTCTATAAGATTTTTTATAGGGTCTATCTCTACTATTTGCTCCGGAGCCGGCGAGGCTACGGTTCTTCTAAATCCTCTTCCCGAAGGATCTTCGGTAAAAGTCCAATCTTTATATTTATTTTTTAAGTCTTCCGCCATTTCCCGCGTAAAAAAGGAGCCTATCGGCTTGGAAGGATTTAAAAATTTTTTATCCTTTTTATCCACCAACACCCTTGTAACTACCGTTGCGGTTTTTAAAGTTTTCTCTTTTAAGTCAAGTCGGTTTTCAAAAGCGGTTTGTATTTGAAACCCTATAGCTCCTTGAGTATCCGCAACGCAGCTTGAAAGCGGCACCTGATGCATTTTGGCATGCTCGTAAGCTATTGCAGAGCGTCTTAAAATAAAGCCCACCTGAGGTCCGTTTCCGTGGCATATAACAAGTCCGTAATTCTGTTTTACAATATCTGCAAGATGACGGCATGTCTCGTCTAAAGATTGATATTGATCCTCTACGCTTGTCTGTTTAGGATTGCGTATAAGGGAGTTGCCGCCTATTGCCGCTACTATTATTTTTTTTTCTCTCATCCGTTTCCTTTTACTTAAATTTTGTCGTATAACTGCGTAGTTTGCCCGTTTGCGGTGTTGAAAAATTTTTTTAATCCTCGAAATACTTCATGTATTCCTTCGGTTAAAATTTTCGCATTGCCTTGCAAACGAACAAACCGCTTTGTTATACGACAAAATTTTAATGATTTTTTTACGATTAAACCCAATTGTATAATTAACTGCCCAATTTCCATTATGTAAAAAACATCTCTTTATATAATCGTTCCCCTTTTCTCTGTTTGTTATCCTGCCCAATTTTAATCATTTTTTTTATGATTAACTATCCGGTTTTCTCTGCGTATAATTTAATTAAGGGATTTTTTCTCGCTTCGCTCGTCGAAATGATAGGCAAAAAAAACGCCCGCCAAAATAACAAGCAAAAAAAATTGCTTGCTGTCATTTTGAGCAAAACGAGAAATCCGTTTATTAATTTCGGTTATGTAAAAAATGTTTTTTTATATAATCGATTTCCTCTTCTTTGGTCGCAACCTCTCCTTTTACCTTTGCCTCGAACAGTTTATCTATAATTTCGGAAAAAATAGGTCCCGGCTTTACGCCTAATTTTATTAAATCGTTTCCGTTAACTGTTACCTTTGTATTTTTTGCCCTTTTGTAAGCTTTAAAAAGCTTTTCTCTTTTAAGAGGATTTTTTAAAAATGCCATCATATATAATATTAACTCGGTTTTGAAAACGGAAATTTTTTTATATGCAATTTTATTTTTTTCTATGTCATTTAAAAGGCTTTTTGCCTCCAAACGCATGTCGCAAAAAAGTATTTTTCGGTTATGCGGAATTTCAAAATATCGGCATATATCTTCGGACGCTTTTTTACCGCAATTATTAAGCAAGCACATAAAATGGAGCGCCCATTTTAAATAATCATTCTTTTTATGCCATAAAATAACCTCTTTTATTCGATTAAGAAAAAAAAGGGCGTCGCTGTCCGAAGCTATATCAGGATGTATTGTTTGAATGATTTTATACTCGAAAAGTTTCCTTAAAGGCAAAACCGGATCCTTTTCTTTTAATATATATTTTAATTCCGTAAAAAACCTTTTTCCGGAAAGTCTGGCAAAAATATTTTGCTCAACAGCCTCTTTAATAAGAACTTGAGCATGGGGGTCTATGGTAAAATTAAAGCGCGTCGCAAATTTTATCGCCCTTAATATTCTGGTAGGGTCGTCTATAAAGCTTATATCGTGCAATACTTTTACGGTTTTATTCTTTATATCTTGAACGCCGGAAAACATATCGGTTATCTCGCCGAAATTTTTCGGAGATATATTTATTAACACCGTATTAATTGTAAAATCTCTTCTCATAATATCTTCGGATAATAAGCCCGCCTTCACTTGAGGCAAAGCCGCGGGGGATTTATATCGTTCGCTTCTTGCCGAAGTAATATCAATTTTGAAATCATCCGATAATATTAACGCTGCGGTTCCGAATTTTTTATATGTTTTTACTTTCCAGCCTTTTTTTTTCGCAAGCTTTTTTGCAAACTCCGCCGCATCTTTTTCCATTACAATATCAATATCTAAATTTTGAGTATTTAAAAAAAGGTCTCGAACAAAACCGCCCGCCGCAAAAGCTTGGCATCCGAAATCTTCGGCTGCCTCTCCTATCTCTTTTAACAGGTTTAATATATTTTTCGGTATTTTTTTTATAATATCTTTTTTCAATGGTTGTTATCCAGTTTATAAAAGTTAATTGCCACACTTTATTATACGTGATAATTTTTATCCAGTTATAAAATAATTTTTTTAAAGGAGCAAACCATGGGACATTTCGCCGTAAAAGAGGTTTATAAAAAACTCGGAAACAGAATAGATTCTCTTTCCACAAGAGTCGCTTTAAATAAAACCTTTTATGAAATTTTAAAAGAGCTTTATACCGAAAAAGAGGCGGATTTTATCTGCAAAATGCCTTACGGTTTTTCGAGCTTAAAAAAAATAGCAAGAGTTGCGAAGCTTTCGGAAGCGGCTACTCAAGAGTTTCTTGCCTCCCTTTGTTCAAAAGGGCTTGTTATGGATATTGTAACAAAAGGCAAGTTTTATTATATGCTCTCTCCTATGGTTGTAGGAATTTTTGAGTTTACAATGATGCGCGCGGACGACAAGGTTGATTTAAAAAAAATGTCGTCTCTTTTTCATCAATATATGCTCGGAGACGACCAATTTTTTGCTAAAAATTTTAAAAGCGGAGATAAAGCCGCCTTAATGAGAACCCTGCCTCATGAAGAGGTTATAAACAAGGATGACGGATATGTAGAAGTCTTAAGCTACGAAAAAGCGGTAGATATTATAGAACAGGCAAAAAAGATTTCCATAGGGACATGCTCCTGCAGGCACGAAAAATTGCATCTCGGCAAAAAAGAATGCGACGCCCCTTTGGATATTTGCACAAGCTTTAATAAATCCGCCGACTTTTTAATAAGAAACAATTTTGCAAAAGAGGTTTCAAAAAGCGAGATGATGGAAAAGCTTGCTCAATCAAAAGAAGCCGGGCTTGTATTAAATGCGGACAATGTTCAAAAAGGGGTAAATTATATATGCCATTGCTGTAAATGCTGCTGCAATCTTTTCGGGGGTATAAATAAGTATGGAATTGCTAATATTATTATGACCTCCAATTTTATCGCTAAAACGGACGCTGATTCATGCGTAGGCTGCGGTTTATGTGAAAAAGCCTGCCCCGTAAACGCTATATCTATGATCGAAGATAAAAACACTGGCAAGAAAAAAGACAGAAGACCGAGAATAGACAAAAATTTTTGCTTGGGATGCGGAGTATGCGGGTTAAAATGCAAAACGGAATCTATAAAACTTGTTCCGCGCAAACAAAGGGTTATTACTCCCGAAGACTCTTTGGAAAAATTTATTTTACAATGTATCGAAAGGGAAACCTTACAATATCAGCTTTTTAGCGACCCGAATAAAATAACCCATAAATTTGCCAGAACATTTACGGGGGCTTTTTTAAGACTTTCTCCGGTAAAAAGAGCGCTTGTAAGCGGACGGCTTAAATCCGCTTTTTTAAACTTTGTTAAAAAAGGATAGGGGGCGAGTTTTTTTATTGAGCGTATTGTTTATTACTTATATATCGGTTAAAAAAATATGAGCAGTTTTTTATATATAGTCGTTAAAATATATTCGGAAAAATCGGATATAGGCGATAAAAGATAAAAACTATCTAATAACTTATTAAGCAAAAGAAAACCGCTTAACTTATTGTTGAGCGACAAAATAAAAAATATCAACCAAATCTATGAGGATAAAATGAGCTTTTCAACGCCATTAATATGGTTTTTAGCAGGAGTTATATTTTTAATTGTCGAGATAATAATGCCGGCGTTTATGTTAATTTTTTTTACGGTTGGATGTTGGATTACTGCATTAGTTGTCTTGATATTTGATATTGAAATAACAAACCAAATATTAATTTTTATAGCGGCGTCTTTAACTCTGCTTTTTACGTTGCGAAAGTACAGTTTGAAAATATTCAGGGGTAAAATCCGCGATGATATTGATGAGCAATGCACCGATTCTAATATTGGCAAGACAGCTATTGTGACAAGAAAAATAACTCCTAATATGTATGGCGAAATTAAAGCCATGGGGAGTTTTTGGAGAGCTACTGCGAATGAAGAAATTGAAAAAGGGGCATCTGTTTTAATAGAGGAGAGAAAGTCCGACGAAGGGCTTGTTTTTAAAGTTAAACATTTATAAGGAGGAAAAAATGAGCGAATCATTAATTGTTGTCGGCGTTATAGCCGTAATTGTAGTTGTTTTATTAATAAAAACGGCCATTATTGTGCCGCAAAGGTCGGAATACATTGTTGAACGACTTGGCAAATATAGCAAGTCTATTAGCGCAGGATTTCACGTTCTAGTGCCTTTCATCGATAAGATTGCATACAAACGTTCCCTTAAGGAAGAGGTTATGGAGATTCCTTCGCTGGACTGTATTACCTCTGACAATGTGTCGGTTTCGCTTGATGGCGTTCTATATATACAGGTGATTGACAGTAAGCTATCTGCTTATGGTATTGACGATTATAGGTTTGCGGCAAGTCAGCTTGCTCAAACTTCCCTCCGATCCGTGATAGGTAAAATCGAACTGGACAGAACTTTTGAAGAACGCGAGAATCTGAATCAACAAGTTGTAGCGGCAATAGACGAAGCTGCACAAAATTGGGGAATCAAAGTTTTGCGTTATGAGATTAAAGATATATCTCCCCCAAAAACCGTAATGGAAGCTATGGAAAAGCAAATGAAAGCAGAGCGGGAAAAGCGCGCTACAATTGCCACTTCTGAAGGCGATAGACAATCCCGTATAAATAGGGCGGAAGGTTTAAAAAAGGAAGCTATCCAAGTATCTGAAGGGGAGAAACAAAAGCGCATAAATGAAGCTGAAGGGCAGGCAAAAGAAATTGGACTTATAACACATGCAACAGCTGAAGGCATTAAAAGAATTGCCGCATCTTTAAGCTTGGACGGCGGAGAAACAGCCGCGAATTTAAGAGTAGCCGAAAAATATATAGCAGAATTTGGAAAGCTGGCTAAAGAAAATAATACCATGATAATTCCTTCAAATATGGGAGATATTTCATCAATAGTCGCTACAGCGATGTCGGTATTGGAACATACTAAACAAACAAGCAAGTAATACTAATAACGCATAAAAGAATTCAATAAAAATAAAAACGAAGGTATGCCGATTATGCTACGCTTCATTTGCGTTTCCAAATTTGAGAACAAAAAATTCTACTTGAAAAATAAAATAAAATAAAATAATAAAGTTTTCTGTTTGTATGGTTTCTATAAAACATTTTTATACGCAAACTTAATTACAGGCGCGTAGCTCAGCTGGCAGAGCGCTACCCCGACACGGTAGAAGTCGTTGGTTCAAGTCCAATCGCGCCTACCAAAAAAATTATAATTATAATCATATCGGAAAGCTTCATGTTAGACATCAAAAATATAAGAGAAAACCTTTCTTTAATTAAAAAAGGATTAAAAAACCGCAATGCGGATATTAATCTTGACGAGATTATTCTATCGGATAACAAACGAAAAGAGATACTTTTTGAACTTGAAGATCTCAGATATAAACGAAATAGCGTATCCGATCAAATAGCCGAGTTGAAAAAAGCAAAAGCGGACGCGGAAAAGATTATTTTGGAAATGCGAAAAGTTTCCGCAAGAATTAAAACTTTGGAAAAAGATTTATCAAAAATTCAATCCGATATTAATCAAAAGCTTATACTTATCCCAAATATTCCCCATCTATCCGTTCCGCAGGGAAAGAGCGAGGCTGATAATAAACTTGTAAAAAAAGAAGGCGAACCGAAAAATTTTGATTTTGAGCCGAAAGCCCATTGGGACATAGGAGAGGCTTTAAATATTTTGGATTTTGAAAGAGCCGCAAAAATAACCGGCGCAAGATTTCCTTTATATTACGGCGCCGGCGCAAGATTGGAAAGAGCCTTAATCAACTTCATGTTAGATATTCATACAATCGAACATGGGTATAAAGAGACGCTTCCTCCTTTTATAGTAAACCGAAACAGCATGACCGCAACAGGACAGCTTCCGAAATTTGAAGAGGACCTTTTTAAAATTAAAGGGATAGATTATTTTCTTATTCCTACTGCGGAAGTTCCTGTAACCAACATCTATGGTAACGAAATATTAACCGAAGCGGAACTGCCGATTTTACATACGGCATACACCCCTTGCTTTCGTTCCGAAGCCGGATCTTACGGAAAAGATACCAAAGGGCTTATAAGACAACATCAGTTTAATAAAGTGGAGTTAGTAAAATTTGTAAAACCGGAAGATTCTTATAACGAGTTAGAAACCCTGTTAAAAAATGCGGAAGAAATATTAAAAAGATTAAAACTTCCTTACCGAGTGATTACCCTTTGCGCCGGAGATTTAGGGTTTTCCGCCGCAAAAACCTACGACATCGAAGTATGGCTGCCTGCTCAAGGAGTTTACAGAGAAATATCTTCTTGCAGCAATTTTGAAGATTTTCAGGCAAGACGCGCAAATATAAGATTTAAAAGAGAAGGCAAAAAAAAGACCCAATTTATTCATACCTTAAACGGCTCAGGCCTCGCCGTAGGAAGAACCTTTGCGGCGATACTGGAAAATTTTCAGCAACCGAACGGCTCCGTAACAATTCCCGACGCTTTAATCCCTTACATGAACGGAATCGACAAAATAGAATAAAGCCGATTGTATAACAAACCATTTTGTTCGTTAAAGTGGTTTATTCGTTTTCAAGGCAAAAAAAATTTTAACCGCAGGAATACTTAAAGTATTTTGAGGATTGAAATTTTTATCCAACGCCGAAATCGGACAAACTACGAAGTTATCCAACGGGTTTATATGTTGAAACGAAAATTAATAATATCTCCATCCGCCACCTTATAAGTTTTACCTTCAAGCCGAACCGTTCCCGCCTCCCTTGCTTTGGGATAACCGCCCGCTTTTATAATATCCGCATAAGCGACAACTTCGGCGCGAATAAACCCTTTTTTAATATCCGAATGTATTACGTCCGCCGCATCCAACGCAGCCGTATCCTTTTTTATAGTCCAAGCCCTAACCTCGTCTTTTCCCACCGTAAAAAATGATACAAGACCAAGCAAATCGTAAGATTTTTTTATAACCCTATCCATAGCCAAATCTGATATATTAAACTCCTTTAAAAATTCAAACGCCTCCTCTTCCGGCATCTGCATTATTTCATGCTCTAACTTTCCTCTTAATACCATTGCGTTTTCATCTATCTTATCCTTAAAAGAAGGAATGTTTTCATCCTCGTCTTCATTATTAAATAATAAAAGTTTAGGCTTTGCGGTTAAAAAAGTAAAACCCCTTAATTCGCGAGCTTCGGATATTTCCGGAGCCGTTCTTATAGGTTTTTCCGCTTCCAGAAGTTTTAACGATTCTTGTAGTAAAGAAACCTCCTTATTATCTACCGGCTTTCCTCTTTTTTTATCTATGCCAATACGTTCTATTCTTTTTTCCGCGGTAATAAGGTCTGCAAGAATCAATTCCTGTTCCAATTGAAAAAAATCCTGATAAGGGGATATCTTTTCGTCCGGATAAGTTTTAAAATTTTTGACTATCTGAATAAGAGCGTCGCAGTCTCTTATATTATTATAAACAACATCCTTTTCCGTTACGCTTTCCTGCTTTTTCGGAAAAAAATACTTAATCTGAGCGTAAATTGTTTTTTGCGGCTCAAACATTGCGGATAATTTATCTATTCTATCATCCGGCACAGTTACGGTTTCCATTCTATCCTCATTTTTAAAACCCTCCTCAAATCTTTTTGTAAGAGCCTCAAATACCGTTTTTTTGCCTGCTTGAGGCAAACCTATAATTCCGAGTTTCATAATCTCCCCTATTTAAATCTTGCCGAGCGCCTTGCGCTTTTGCCCGATCTTTGCTTCGGATAAAATCTTTATTCGCCTTAAAATTTAATAAACCGCCTTGTTATCTGGCAAAATTTTATTATTTTTTGCGTTCCAAATCGGTTATAAACCTTAATATAAAAGTTATTTTAACCGCATTTGTCAATATTAAAAACTTGTTAATACGCCCTTATAACTTGAAAATCAAACTATTATCGGATAAGTATTTTATTTTGACAAAAATCAACCCCAAAAAACGTTTAAAAAAACCGAAAGATTATCATGAATACAGATTTATCATTTATTACAAACCAAAAAAATATAAGCCTTAAAAAAAGATTTCAGGTTTTAATCAAAGATTCCTTATCTTTCGATTCCCTTTCCGCATACTTTTATTCAAGCGGTTTTTACGCTGTATATCCGGCGCTTGAAAACACGCAAAAAATAAGAATTTTAATCGGCATAAAAACGGACAAAAAAACTTTTGACTTTATAGAAAAAGGAAATAGTTATAAGCGTCCGACTCTTGATTTTTCCTTTGCGGAAACCAAAACCGAATTTGAAAATTTAGTTGAAACCGAAATGGCAAACTCCGCGGATAACAAAAATGTGGAGGAAGGGGTTTATAAATTTATAGAATGGATAAAAAACGGCAAACTTCAAATTAAAGCCTATCCGTCCCAAAACCTGCATGCCAAACTATATATTATGACATTTAAAAAAGGGGATAGAGACGCCGGCAGAGTTATAACCGGCTCCAGCAATTTTACCCAAAGCGGATTAATAGACAATCTGGAATTTAACGTAGAGCTTAAAAACAGAAGCGATTATGACTTTGCAAAAGATAAATTCGAAGAGTTATGGCAGGATGCAGTTGACGTAAGCAAAAGATATATAGATACAATCAACCTCAAAACATGGCTTTCTCAAAACATTACCCCTTATATGCTGTATCTAAAGTTTCTTTACGAATATTTTAAAGAAGACCTTAATTTAAGCGACCAAACCTACATACAATACATGCCTTCCGGCTTTAAAAAATTTGAGTATCAGAGGCAGGCAATTTTAAACGCAAAAAAAATAGTTTTGAAATACGGCGGGGTTTTTATAGCCGACGTGGTAGGGCTTGGGAAAACCTATATTGCGACAATACTCGCATCTCAGCTTACCGGAAGAACCCTTGTTATAGCGCCGCCGGCTCTTTTAAATAAATTCAACCCCGGCTCATGGCTCAATCTGTTTTCCGATTTTAACGCTCCGGCGGATTATGAATCTTCGGGCAAGCTTGATCATATTTTAAAAAGAGGAACAGATAAATATTCCAACATAATAATAGACGAGGCTCATCGTTTTAGAAACGAATCTACCGCTACATACGAAAAACTTGCCGAGATATGCCGAGGCAAAAAGGTAATTTTGGTAACCGCAACCCCTTTAAATAATACTCCTAAAGATATTTTAAGCCTTATTAAACTGTTTCAAGATTCTAAGAAAAGCGGCATTATGGAAGCGCCGGATATGGAACTCTTTTTTTGAAGATTAGAGAAAAAATTAAAAAATTTAGACAGAAAAAAAGA
>JAOZTP010000107.1 GCA_029939135.1 Desulfobacterales bacterium | reverse complement strand
TTAACTCTTTTTTTGTTTTTAAAAGCGGCATAGGGCAGGTAAGCCCTCTAAGATCCAACACTTTATCGCTTTTAGTATCAGACATAAGTAACCTCCTAATTTAATATAGTTAAAATATTACGAATTTTTCCGTTTCTTCATTCCAATTTGCGACTAGTACCCAAACAAGGAAAAACATAGCGTATAATGGAAGGGTAAGCCCCCATCCTAAAACGTTCGGAACCAGATACGCTTTTCCGAGTAAGGGATAAAGATCGAATTTAGTAAGCAGGTGTCTGCTTACGGAAAAGCTTACGGATAGGCAGAATATGCCGAGCATCACTTTGGTGTTTCCCTCTCCTATGCGCCATAGAGCGGAACTTCCGCAGCTTCCCATTAATATCATTCCTATTCCGAAGATAAACCCGCCGAGAAGGGTGCCGAGCCCTACCGGATGGCTTACGCCCATTGTGTCTGGCTGCAGGTAGCTCCATTTTATAACCGCGGCTCCCGCGGCATATATTAACAGGCTTAAACATACGGTTTTAACCATTTCCGCATCTCCGGTCATTAATGGGCATCTAAAAACCCTAACAAAACAGAAGCGGGATCTGTGCATTACAAGCCCTATTAAAACGCCTATAAAGCATATTCCGCCGGTTATAACCTGTTTTTGTCCTGAATAAACGTAAAATATTAAGATTGCGGCGGCAAAAATGAGTATGCCGAGTATAGGTTGGATTTTTTTCCAGTCAAAACCGTCGGATTCTTTTTTTGTTGTTTGAGTTTTAGGAGGGGCAAGGTTGTTTATTTCCCAAAGAACTATTTTAAGTCCTATATACGCTCCTCCAATAAGCCCTATCATCATTGTGAAAGCGCCCATAGAAAAAGCGCCTACGCCAGAGTAGAAAGCGCCTCCTATACATCCGCCAGCCATACTTATTCCTATGCCTAAAAGGGTTCCGCCTATTATTCCTTTAAGATATTCGCGGGCGGAGGATATTTGCCATTTGAATTGTTTGCCGAGAAGAGCGGAGCCTAACGCTCCGAGAAGCATTCCCGCATTAGACACGGAGATGGGATGCAGCCAAGGTTTTATGGCGGGAGCCTTTTCTTTTATATTGGTAATGTATCCTAACCATTCTATCCAGTTAAGATAACCTCCAGTAACTCCCCATGGAAAATTCCATAAAAAGAAGAGCAATACAAGTATTGCCATAAATATTCCGCCTAACCAAAGGGGCCATGTATTCTCGAAGATAAGAGAATATCCTTTTTTTATGTCCTCTTTTACAAAACCCCAAAAACCTGTTTCCTCCATAATCGCGACTCTCCTATTTGTTTCGTTAAAAACTTGATTTACGTATAGTTTTTATTTCGGCTTTCTACGGAAACCGTTTTAAAGATTTTTAGAATCTGAATGTTACTGAAAAATATAAGTTTAAAGCGTTATCTATTACCGGGGAAAAACCGGTTGAGTAAAATTTGTCCAAAGGAGTCATTTCGTTTATTCTAACCGGCGCGCCAAGCGGGCTTCCGCTTCCGGTGTATTCGTAATCATAATAGATAAGCCCGAATTTTGCGAAGAAGTTTTGATTGAATATTGGCTGAATGTAATAGAGTTCGTAAGCGTGCCCTCTTGTCGCGAGTTTGCTTGCTACAAGAGAATCCTCCGCGCTTGTCATACTGAGCCAGTATTTTGATCCCCAGTTGTATTCTAATCCGAGTTTTCCATTATAAGGCATAGGAATTCTTGTTCCTATATAAACGCTGTATCCGTCTCGATCTTCAAGGTTTGACTTATCATATACTCCGGAATTTAAAAGTCCCATTCCGAGCATTTCGTAAAGAGGGATTTTGGAAATGTTTGTGGGCGTCGTATGACTCCAAGAGACTCCCGCAAAAAAATCAACATTATTTTTTGTTTCAAAAAAATGTTTGAAATTTGTTTTTAAAAGTAAAGAGAAGACGTCGTAATCGCCTATGTTGGTTTGAGGCTCTACTCTGCTGATCCATCCGTTGGAATTTTGGGCAAATTCATATTTTCCGGTCATCGGGTTTTTATTTACGGTCATAGGCATCAGGGTAAGCCCAGTAAATCCGTCTGTAAGTCCGGATCCATGAGCATAAAGAGCTGTAATGTCGGTAACGGAATCGTCATATATGACATCAATAAGCCCTAATACATTAACGTCGTCCACGTCAGGATCGTTCATTAAAGAATAGGAATTGCCCCATCCGCTTTCAAAGGCTAGTCCGTAGCAAAGCTTTAATACATGCCCGGGTATATTGAAAAATTCCTCAAGATCAAAATTTAAAGATATGCCGTCAAACTGCCAGTTTATAGCTGTGGCAAGAGCGGCGCCTCCTTCCAAGCTGTATTCCCTGAATTCCAAAGGGGAGCCTGCCGTAGAAGGACGCCTTCCTACCGAAATGCTTCCGGGCACTTTTTTTCCGAGATTGAATTTATAATTAAAATAGGCTCGCTCAAGATGAATATTGTCTCCGGAAGGAACGCTTGCGGTTGTTCCGTCCAAATACATGTCTCCTAAACTTCCGTTGTTAAATTTTACGCCGGAGCTGTCTCCCCATACCTTGTATGCGGCAAGTCTGCCTGTAAAATCAAGTTTGTCGTTAAATTTAGATTTCATGTTAAGACGAAGCTTTTCGGTAAATATCATGTCGTTGGAGGCGGAACTTATTTTATTAAAGGGTTTTGTAAAGACATTTCCGAAATTGGACGTTAAATAGCCGTTTAATGTTTGGGGATTTTGCATGAAATAACCGTAAACATCATCGGACAAAGCATATATATCGTTATAATGTATTGATTCTATATTTGATTCAAACTCAATGCCGAATGATATTTTATCCGTAAACGTGTGAAGTTCGGTTTTTTCTATTCTTTTGGAGAGTTTTTTTAACTGTTTTTTTTCATATTTTTTAAGATCCGAAACTTTTTGTTGAAGGTTTTGAAGCTCTTCAATCATAGTTTTTATTTTGTCGCCGACTTCGTTATACCCTTTGCCGTCCGAGGAAGTATCATCGGTTGAATCTTGAGCGTATAATGAGGAGCCGCCGGGTTTGCTCATTATAATTTTATTTTTGAGAGTTGTATCTTGGGCATACAATGTGGATGCGCCGCTTAAAAAACATGACAAAATTATTAGGGTAAGCCATTTTCGTATTTTTGAAGTCAAATCCTTTTTCCGTTGCATATTTCAATCCTTTTGTAACCAATCTTGTAATAAATAAAGTTAAAAAACGTATTTTTTTATTTCGTTTCTCTTTGCTTCTTCCGTTTAATCCGTCTTCGTTTTCCGGTTTATCCCCTTAATTTTTTGCTTGGGTTTCTACTGGAATTATATAAAAAAAAAGCAATATAAAAGCAGTATATAACTATAACTTTTTTATATGGCTATTTTAAATTCATAAACCTTATATTAATATTAATTTTTCAAGTCAAGTAAAAACGGGCAAAAAAAGAGGTTTTTGGGTTTAAATTTCTATATAATGTGGATAATCTTCTTTAAAAAGCTCCAAAACTGTTTTTTGTAATGTGGGTATTTTTCGGTTTTAATAAGGTTGAAAATTTCATCTTTCTATTAAGTTTTTTACTGTTCGGGCAGATGTTATTTTTTTGGATTTTTTACCGGTTCAACATTTTTTTTGCATATTTTTTTATAAAATAAAGGATTTTAAATTTGCTTTTGCTTATCTAATCGGCGGAATAATCAATTCAAGATAGTATTTAGATGTTTATCCGTTTGTTGAGAGTATATTTTTAATTCTGTTTTAAAATATAGGGCAGGTTCGGCATATGCGCGAGATATGTTTTTAAGATTTGCTTGTTTTTTTGGCGTCGGAGTTTTGTTTTGAATTATTAATTTGAGGTATGCTTAAAAAAGCCCGTAGATTATTTTTTCGCAATACGGGCATTCTCCGGCTTTAATAAGATTTTTTATCATATCAAAACCCCGTCTTTTTATTAAGGTTTTTTTACAGTTCGGGCAGACGGTATTTTCGGAATTGTTTCCGGGAAGATTTCCTATATAGATATATTCCAATCCGGCTTTTTCTCCGATATTTTTTGCGGCGTAAAGCAGGGAAGCGGAAGCAGGAGGAATATTAAGCATTTTGTATGTAGGATAAAAACGGCTGATATGCCATGGCGTGTCTTTGCCTAATCTGTTTGCTATAAAGTTTGCAATAGCTTCAATCTCCTGTTCAGAATCGTTTATCGTAGGAATTAAAAGGGTTGTAACCTCTAATATTATTCCGTTTTTTTTCATAAATTTTAAGGAATTTTTTACCGGTTCAATATCCCCCTTGCATATTTTTTTATAAAATAAAGGATTAAAAGACTTTAAATCTACGTTTGCTCCGTCAAGCCATGGAGTAAGGGATTCAAGACAAGCTTGAGACATGTAGCCGTTTGTTACGAATATATTTTTAATCCCTTTTTCTTTTGCCGCAGTTGCAATATCCGATGCAAATTCGAAATATACCGTAGGTTCGGTATATGTGTAGGATATGCTTGAGCATTGATGTTTCAATGCAAGATTAACGATTTCTTCCGGTTTTGTTTCCTTTTGTTGCGCTCCGGAGTTTTGTTTTGAATTGTTAATTTGAGATATATTTGCGTTTTGACAAAAAGAGCATTGAAAATTGCATCCTGAAGTTGCAATTGAAAAGGATTTGCCGCCGGGTAAAAAATGAAACAAAGGCTTTTTTTCTATAGGGTCTATATTTGCGGCGGACACATTTCCATATGCCAAAGAGTAAAGGGCTCCGTTTTTATTTTCGCGCGCTTTGCATATTCCGCATTTTCCGTTTTTTATAATGCAGTTATGAGAGCATAAAAAGCATTCAACCTTATTGTTATCTAATTTTTTATAAAATTTGGCTTCTCGCATAATTTTTTAAATACCCGCAGCCTGTTTTGTTAAGCTTTTTAATTTAAGGGGAGATGCCCTAAAGGTCGGTTTTAAAACCGCCGTTATTCCCGCAAAAGCGCCGAACGGATTTTTGCGTAGAATGTTTTCCAAACCTTCATTTTTTAATGCGGATTCCTTTATTATCGGCAGAGGCTGATAAGAGGTTTTCCATGTTATAGGAATGTCGCCCATTAATGATTTTATAATATTATTTATTTCCCAAATTGCAAAAAAACGAGCTTTTTTATAAACTGTATCCGAAAAAATACCTTTAATTTTTCTTTCGATATTTTTTACGGCGTATTTATTTAATATTCCTATAAAGATTTTATCTTTTGTAACTCTGCAAGCCTCTTCTACGGTTTTTATAGGATCTTCGGCAAATTCTAACGTAGTTATAAGCAAAGAATAATCAAAAGAATTATCTTCAAAAGGAAGATTGTCAAATTCGCTTTGATGTATATCGGCTTTATTTTTCAGCTTTTTTGATGCAAAATCTATCAGATAAGGGGAGGCTTCGACGCCTGTGGCATTTAATCCTTTTTTTATAAAAAAATCCAGATTGGAGCCGAGTTTGCATCCTATATCAAGTATGGAAGATTCGGGCATTGGATCAAGCATGCTAAAGGCAAAATCAATCTGCTTTGCGATTAACTTTGCATTTGCAGGATCTTCTGCCCATTTTTTATAAAGCCGCGAATTATTAAAGTTGAATATATGATTCATAAAATCGCTTATTTTATTTAATTGCTTCCAAAAGTTTCGCTTCTACTTCATAGCCGAGTTCTTGAGCCTTTTTTATATGTTTTTTAGCCTGTTGTTTATCCCCTTTTTCCAGATATGTAAGGGCTATATTGTTATGGGCAATCGCAAAGTCTGGCTCAAGTTCCAGAGCCTTTTTATTTGCTTTTATAGATTCGTCTATAAGCCCTTTTATTAAATATGCGTTTGCCAGCGTAGTATAAGCTTGAATAAAGCGTTGGTTAAAAGTTATAGCCTTTTTTAAAGCCGCTATTGCCTCGTCTGTTTTTCCGAGTTGAAGATTTATAAAGCCGATATTTCCGTATCCTATGGAGAAACCGGCTCGGCAGCTTACCGCTTTTTTATTATATTCCAAACATCCTTCCAAATCTTCGTCTTTTAAGCAAAGTCCTCCCAATTGGACATAAGCCTCCGAAAGAGTAGGGCTGCAGCCTATGGCTTCCAAAAGCTCCATTTCGGCTTCCTTGTAAAGTTTTTTGCCCATCAGAGCTACGCCAAGATTATAATGAGAATTTCCGCAGTCTGGATTAGAGGCTATTGCGCCTCGTTGTATAGCGATATATTCATCGACATTCTTTGCTTTTTCCATTAATTTTTGCTCCTTTTTAAAGACCGTTGCATAACCTTTTATTTTGCGCTTTTTTTTGAAAATAAACCAAGTTATTTGTTATGCGGCTCTCTTTTTGATTTATAACTTGATACGGTTATTATATTAATTTAGTATGGAAGTAAATATAAAGTTGCATATACTTTTTTATAAAATCGGAAGCTGCGGGTAAAATTTTTCTTCGTATTTCCCTTGAAAAAAACAATAGGGGAATTTTTCGCTTTCCTCGAAATGACATAAAAAAATGGCAGGAAGCTATTTTTTTACCATACAATTTCGATCGGAGCGTTAAGTGGAAATCTCATAAAAACTTTAGGGAAAAATTGTAATCATAAAAATATAAGGAGAGCGTTATGAAACAAGGCTGCTATACTGCGTTAATTACTCCGTTTGAACAGGACGGCATAGATTATCAGGGCGTTGAGAAACTTATTGAATTTCAAATAGAAAACGGAATTTCCGGCATACTTATTTTTGGCACTACCGGAGAATCGCCTACAATCGAATCGAAGGAACAAAAAAGTTTTATTGATTTTGTAGGAAAACTTATAAAAGACAGAACCTTATTTATAGCCGGAACAGGAAGCAATAATACCGCAAAAACCCTTAAATTGACCGAACAGGCAATAAAAGCCGGAGCAGACGCGGCTCTTTTGGTGGATCCTTATTATAACGGTCCCAGCTCGTTGGAGATACGCAAAGAGTATATATTGCCGGTTGCAAAGGCGTTTCCCCAAACCGAAATAATACCTTATATAATACCCGGCAGAACAGGAACAAAGCTTTTTG
>JAOZTP010000106.1 GCA_029939135.1 Desulfobacterales bacterium | reverse complement strand
ATTTTTCGCTTTGCTCGAAATGACAGGCTTTTTATTTTTGCTTGTCATTTCGACGAGCGTATCGAGGGGAAATAAAATTTAATCACAAAAAATAATGATGAAATTTTGACGAATAGCAAAGCAGTTTGTTTGCAAGGCGAAAAATTGTTTTAACCGGAGGAATACATATAGTGTTTCGAGGATTAAAAAAATTTTTCAACGCGGCAAACGGGCAAATTGCAAAGTTATCCGTCAAAATTTAAAAAGGATTATTAATGCACTACGAAGGAAACATAATAAGACCTCCGAGCGAAGCTAACAGCATACTTTTGCAGGTTACTCTCGGATGTTCTCATAATAAATGCACATTTTGCGGAACTTACAGAGATAAAAGATTTAGCATAAAACCGGATTCCATTATAGATGAAGATATAGCCTTTGCGGCTCAATACTGTAAGAAGCAAAGGCGAGTTTTTATATGCGACGGAGATGCCCTTATACTTCCTATGAAACGTCTTGTTATAATATTAGAAAAAATAAAAAGGGAGCTTCCGCAAGTTACGCGCGTAGGTTTGTATGGTAATACAAAGGGGTTGAAAATGAAAACCCCGGAAGAGCTGGAACAGCTTAACTCTCTCGGTTTAAAAATAATATACATGGGGCTTGAAAGTGGAGACGAGGTTACTTTAAAAGCTATTAATAAAGGGGCGCCTCCCGCAACAATGATAGAAGCGGGCAGAAAAGCAAGGGATGCGGGCATAAAGCTTTCGGTTACCGTTTTGCTTGGAATTGCCGGAAAAATAAGATCTCAAATACATGCCAAACAAACGGGCAAGGTTCTTTCCGCAATTGATCCGAATTATATAGGGGCGTTATCTCTTATGCTTTTGCCTAATACGCTTCTTTATGAAGATTGGGAAAAGGGAAAATTCCAGCTTATAGAACCGAATGAGATGCTTGCCGAATTAAGAACAATGATAGCTTGGACGGATATATCATTAGGATTTTTTCATGCAAACCATGCTTCCAATTATCTCCCTATAAAGGCAAGGTTGCCAAAAGATAAGGAGCCGGTTTTAAAGAGAATAGACGAGGCGCTTGCAGGAAAAATAGAGCTTAAGCCGGAATGGCTGCGGGCGTTGTAAAAAAATAGATTGAATATCCGATAGTAGTCTTTACCCGCAATTTTTCCATCCCGCTCCGGTTCCTTTATTTTTTTGCATGAGTAATCAGCGGTCTTTTTCCTTTTTTTTTAAAGCTAATAAGAATTTGTTCCGCTTTTTCAAAAGGAACGGTTATAAAGGAGAATTTATCCATTATCAGTATGTCGCTGATATCTCTGTTTTCAATTGACACTTTGCCTCTTATAAGATTGACCAGTTTTTTAGCGTTTATTTGATCTTTTTTGCCAAGAGCTACAAAAAGTCTTGCTTTACCCTTTTTATCAAGTTGTTTTTTTCTTCTGCCAACCTCTTGTATCTCTCCGTAGGCGTTAGGATTAAGTTGTTCTTCAAAGCAATAATTAAGTATGGCGGCTAATATATCTGGCGGATTCTTTTCTTGCATTAAGCGCTCCGCCCAATTGTAATATTTAATATCAATTTCATTATCAAGGACGGCATTCAGCTCGTCATGTATTTTTTTCTTTTTGGCGTTGATAATATCTTGTACTTTTGGAACCTTTGATTTTTTAATATCTGTTTTGGCAATTCGCTGTATAAACATTAGCCGTTTATACTCGCTGGGAGTAATAAAAGTAATAGCTACGCCCTCCTGTCCCGCCCTTCCTGTGCGTCCTATTCTATGAACATAAGACTCTGGATTTTCGGGCAGCGAATAATTTATGACGTGAGTAAGGTTCATAACGTCAATCCCGCGCGCCGCAACATCTGTCGCTATAAGGATATTGATTTTTTGTTTTTTGAAGTTTTCCAAAGTTTTTTCTCTTTGCATTTGGGAAAAATCTCCATGTATAGCCCCTGCGTCGTATCCTCTATCAATTAAATGGGTTGCAACGGCATCAACGTCAATTTTTGTTCTGCAAAAAACCAGACCGTAAAAATTATCTTTAATATCGATTATTCTGCATAACACTTCGAATTTATCGGATGCTTTAACCTCAAAGTATATTTGCTCTATCAGATTAGTTGTCAGGCGTTCTTGCTTAACTTTAATAAGCTGATAATCCCCCATATATTTGCGTGCAAGTTCCTTTATTTTGTTGGGAATTGTAGCGGAAAACAGTAAGGTTCTTTTGTCGGTATTTGTATGTTTCATTATTGTTTCAACATCTTCGATAAATCCCATATTAAGCATTTCGTCCGCTTCATCTATTATCAAATGTTCGATTTTTTCAAGCTTTAGGGTTTTTCTTTTAAGATGATCGATTATTCTTCCGGGAGTTCCGACTACAATATGCACATTTTTTTTCAATCTGCGTAATTGCTGAACAATAGATTGACCGCCATATATGGGCACGCTCTTAATGCCGGTTTCCCCTTTGAGCGAACTGATTTCCTCGGATACTTGAATTGCCAGCTCTCTTGTGGGAACAAGAATTAGAGCTTGAACCGTCTTTGATTTAGGATTGATCATTTCTAACAAGGGCAATCCGAATGCCGCGGTTTTGCCTGTTCCGGTTTGGGCTTGCGATATAATATTAGTATCGCCTTGCAGCATTACGGGGATAGTCATAATCTGAATTGAAGTCGGCTCTTCAAACCCTTTTTTATTAATTGCCTCTAATACGGTTGCCGAAAGCCCAAGATTTTGAAATGTTTTTTTATTTGTCATGTATTTCTCTTTTTTTAATTATTATCTAACATGTATTATTTTACAGCGGTAAAGATATTGTTTGGATTTTTTGCCATAATGCCGAGTTGAACGATTATGATTGGTCAATTCTTCAATGCGGTTTTTATTTATTAATTAAATATGACTGTTTTTACGAAAATAACAAGAGTAAAATAAAAATAGTCAATTAAGACTCTGCAAGCCCAAAAAGTTTTAATCCAAGATAACTCCTCTATATTCCAGATTGAGCGATAAAGCGAGGCGAGGGGAGATTTTTTGGATATATATTTATTATCTTATAATACATTTTTTAACCATTTTTTCGGCTATGGATTTAAAATGAAGCAGGTCTTTTTTATTGTAATTTTTTTTAATATTTTTAAAAAAATCGGGATTAAGAGGCTCCTTGTCATTAAAAAGTTGCAAAGCGTAAAGTCTTGCGCCTGTAATCAGTTGCGCAATTTTTTTCATTATATCGGCGGTTATGATTTTTTTTGAACATGTGGTTCTAAACTCGTAAGGTATTTGAGCCGTTTTTATTAATTTTATGCTTTCGATTATTTTTTCGGGTTCCGCTTTTTTTTGAAATATAGGCGCATAAAGATTCGGGACGGTTTTTATATCCATCGCAAGATAATCTATCAGTTTTTTTTTAAGCAGATTTTCTATTTTATCAGGATTGGTTCCGTTGGTGTCAAGTTTTATGGGATAACCGAGATTTTTTATTTGTAGGCAAAGCTCTTCAAGCTTGGCGTAAAGGGTAGGCTCGCCGCCTGATATAACTACTCCTTCGATAAGATTTGTTCTTTCTTTTAAAAAATTTATGATTGCATCCTGTTTATAAGGGATAAATCCGCCTTTTACAAGTATGGAATTATGGCAATAGGGGCATTTTAGGTTGCAGCCCGCAATAAATATAAGGGAGCTTATTTTACCCGGATAATCTATCAAGGATGTTTTTTGTAGTCCGCCTATGGGCATTTGTTATCCTCCAAAATTTTATCATTTATTTAACTTTGTGGTCTGCTCAATTTCAACGTTGAAAAAATTTAATTTGTAAGGACAGAACAATGTCCTGTCCTTACCTCTAATATCCCTGCGTTTAAATATTTTTATTCGCCTTGAACAAACTGCTTTGTTATAGATCGAAATTTTATCATTTTAATTAAGGGATTTCTTCTCGCTTCGTTCGTCGAAATGACAAACAAAAATAATATTTGTCAAAATAACGGGTAAAAAAGGCGCTTTCTATCATTTCGAGTAAAGCAAGATTGAATTTTATAACTCGCTATATTAATATTTAAATATAGATTCTATTAACTTTTTTTCCGATTTTTGCGCTGTTTTTATTATCTGTTTTAAAACTGCTATCTGTTCAAAACGGGCGTTGAATTTTTCGGTTATTCGGTTTTGAATTGAAATCGGATGATAATCTATCTCTATTTCCGCAAACTGCCTTGCGCTTATATTTGCCTGTCCCCCAGACTGTTTAGCGGTAGATGAAATGCAGGCTCGGTATTTTTTCTGAGCAAACAGGTATTTAAGATAATAAGGGTTTAGATGTTCGTTGAATTTAAATCTTATAAGATAGGACGCCCAAGTTCCCGTAAAGTCAAAATCTATTACTCCTGATTTTCCTACAAGCTCCGCGCTGTTTGTTCGATTAAAGATAAAATCCCCTTTTTGAAGCAGTCTGTGAGGCGGAAGTTTTATATCCGTATATTTTAAATCGTCAAGGTTCCAATTGCCAAAGGCGTCAAGGTTGTTCATACGCAAAACCGGATGTTTGCCCTTTTTTTTACATTTGGCGGATATGCCGTAAAGGCTGTTTGTAATAAATTCTTTAAGTATTCTTTTTTCTTTTGATTCCAGTATTTCTATGTTTGAAAGCCCTTCGATTAATTGAGAAGCGTTTTTAACGATATTTTCCCGATTTTTTATTTTATATATAAATGAACGTTGAAAGTCTAAAGAGGGTAGTGGAATTATCCATTTTTTCAGGTCGTCTATTGCCAAATCCATTCGCACTGAGCCTCTGACTTTTTCTTTTATAAAGTTTAAAAAGTTTTCTGTTTTAAACAGATAGTATAAAAATTTTGGCAGTATTTTGTTTTGGTTGGCGCTAAAAACTTTATAATATCCGGTTATGATCTGATTATCGTAATCAAAAGGGGATAACCCTATAGCTCCTATATTTACTCTGCTTGGGTTGTAGCAAAAATCATTTTTTTTAATTTTAAAATGGGGCTGCTTTATTTTTTCTCCGGCTTCCTCTCTGTTTATAAAAACGCCTTGTTTATTATTTATCCCTAGTATTTTAAAGATAGTATTCGGAAAGTTTGAAAGTTTTATTTTTTTTATTTTTTGCTCTATAATTTCGCCAAGGCGGACGGTTATAAAACCGCTTTCTATTGTTTCGGCTTCAAAGTAGGTTTTAGGGTCAAGCCGTTCTTTAATTATGCTTTCTTCAACCGTAAATATTTTTTTGTTTTCTTGAAACTTTTTGTTATTTATATATTTATGAAACGCTTCGGCTACTTTGCCGAGATCGCTTTTGTCGGGTCTTCCGGCGGAATCAAAACCTATTTTTTTAGGAAGAGCCATAAATATTGTATTGTTATATTTTTTGTTCGGAAGAATTTTTTCTAAAAAGAGCATAGAAGTTTTTACATTTGCTCCAGACCTTATAAAAGCCTGTCTCGGAAGGGATACTATGGCGAGTATTTTGCAGCTGTTTTTTATATATTTTCTCGTGGCGGCGTTATTTGCTCCGTTTAATATAATATCCGGCAGCACTATCGCCATTTTACCGCCCGGTTTTAAAAGCGTGATAGATCGTTCTAAAAAAAGCACTTCGCTTCTTTGCATTTTTCTATTTTTTCCAGCAAGACAAAATCGCTCCAACACTTTTTCTTTTTCCACTTTGGAACCAAAAGGCGGGTTTGTAAATACCTTATGAAAGGTTTCTTTTTTTATCATGTCGGTATCAAAAAGTCCGTCCTGATGATACAAAGAGGTTTTGCCCGCTCCATGAATATACATGTTGGTTTTACAGGCTATTGTAAGTCTTTTATTTATATCCGCTCCAAAGATAGATTCTTGACATAATTTTTCGATTTCTTCTAACTTTTTTTCCTGTATTATATCTCCGTTTATTATGTTTTCTCTCAACACTTTAAAAGCTTCAACCAAAAAGCCGCCGGAGCCGAATGCGGGATCTATGATTTTTTCTCCCTGTTTTACTCCGATCATATCTATTGCAAAGTCAACAAGACTTCGGGGAGTAAAATATTGTCCGAGACGCTCTCCTCTAAATACAGTGGTTAAAAAATTTTCAAAAGCAAGCCCTATTATTTCATGTTCGGTTTCAAGAAAACCCTGATTGTCAAGAAGCTTGATTATTGCAAAGATGCTTTCGCCGCATATTCTTATTTTTGTTTTTTTATCAAAAATTTCCTCTTGAAACTGATAATCTTCTATAGCGTCTTCAAAAATTCTGTTTACGGTTTTTTTGACTTTTTCAAAATCCAGTTTTCCGTTTGTTTCGCATTCCATCAAAAAATGTTTTTCCGTAAATTTGTTTTCCGTATAGGTTTCTACGGAGCGTCTTTCGGATTGTCTTTTGATGTAGATTATTTTATTCATTTCGTCAAAAGCGTCCAACGGAGTAAAACCGTCGTTGCTACGCATTATATTATGGCATTTTTCCAGCGCGCCTATTATATCTTTTGTATTTTTATAACCTTCCACTACAAATTTTTGGCTCTCTTCTATATGACGCGCGGAGAGTTCGCCTTTGATGGAAAAAACCTCTTTAAGCGCGGGAACGCCTTGATTTAATCTTTTTTTTGTAACCGTATTATAAATCTTCCATTCGTTTCCGTTTGTAATTACGGCTATTTTAATGGGCGGATTATGCAGCCTTGCATAAGATATGGCATTCTGTTTTTCGAGGTCTCTTATTCTTTGGGTAGGTTCTTTTATATCTACGCTTATTACTGGCAGCAGTTTATTTTCAACCGCAATTTTTATAATAATATCGGATCGTATTTTTATAGTTTTGCCGCCAAAAGTTACCGGAAACTCGGTTTTTTCAAACTCCATGTTTGTCTTTGAATATCCGAGTTTTTCAAAACAAGGGATAATTATATCCTGTTTAATATTGGGGTTGTAAATTGTTCCCATCCTTCCTTTTAAGCCTTGTGTATATGTTGCTATTGATTTTTGCTTACAAAGATAATCTTCTATCATAAGAATTTATATTTTGGAAATATTTTTATAAGATAGCTTATAATTACTTGCGCTTATCTATAAAATTCTTGACATATAAATAGTAGAATATTAATTGT